>JAEKLQ010000069.1 GCA_019509785.1 Fibrobacterota bacterium
GGAACTCCCCCTGCTGAACCACGGTGGTGTCCTTGCCGTTGAAACTGATCCCTTCCATCACCGGATGGGTTTTCATGGCGGCCGGGACGAATATCGGCGCGCTCACGTCGGTGCGCGAGGATTCGCCCGTATAAATGCAGGGATGCCAGGTGCTATAGAACCAGGGCCAATTCGTCGATTGGCGCGAATCCCCGGATGAATGCATGACGAACGCGCCGTTCCCCCCGACTTCCACGAAATCCTGGACCGCTTTTTCGCCCTTGAACGACCCCGACTGCGCGATGCTGGAAATGAAGTTGGCGAAGAAGACCTGGTAGCCGCCCAGCTTGGCCGCGGTGACATCATCACCGTTGGTGGCAACATCCACCGTCCAGCCTTCGGCCGTGCCGATGCGCTTCAGGGTGGACTCCAGGTTGGGAGACCCGACAGTATGGTTGAAGCCGTAAGTGAAGCTGCCGATCAGAATGGCCTTCAGCCTGGACTTGAGCAAGTAGGACTTGCCATTTGCCGTAATGGTCCGCTCCTTAGCCAAAGGCGTAGTCTGCGCCATCGCCGTCCCTGTGGCCGCGACCACCAATGCGGACGCGAGGACGAAGCGCCCTATCCTTTTAATTTCCTTGCTTGCCATCAAACCCTCCTTAAACCCCTTACATTGCCCATTGGAACTGGAATAGGTAGTACCAACCCGATTTGGTATGGGTGACCGGCGTGAACGAAGGCCCC
Organism: Fibrobacterota bacterium; assembly: GCA_019509785.1. NCBI lineage: Bacteria > Pseudomonadati > Fibrobacterota > Fibrobacterota bacterium. The sequence goes on from JAEKLQ010000069.1 coordinate 724, forward strand.
GCGTTCACGTCCTGTATCCGGAAATGATCATTCGCCGCCTGAACGAATAAATCCAACCCCGCATAGAGGTTTCTCCGCAAATACACCGACCACTTCACATCATCCTCGGAGTACAAACCCGCATCCCGATTTCTCGCATACAACGCCGGATTCCCCGCAGGGAATGCCGGCTGCGGAAGGCTATTAACATATTGCTGCATGCTGTTTTCCGGGTACGGATTTTTGAAGTATTCCATCTGCACCGAGGCCAGGCTCAATAAGCCAAAGGTGGGAATATGCATCCCGAGCATGAGCGGGATGCGCTGATTGATATTTTCGTAGAAATAGGGCTGGTTCTGCACGCCCAAGACGGCGGCTTCGGCGAAGATCTTGAAGGGTCCGACGGATTGCGCGTCCAGCCCGAGTAGGGCATCGAAGTCCACCGAAGCGCGCGCCATCAGTTCAATCGCCTTGAAGGTTAATTTCTCCGTTTTCCTGGGTCGCAAGGTATCTCCGGCCTGGGTCACGAAAAAACTACCGCGGCTATCCTGGCCCGTTTTCACCAAGGGCGTTCCGGCTTCATCGGTGTAATTTCCGATGAAGCCTTCCATATCCTTCAAGGTTCCGCCCGCGAAACCAAGCTGGTCCCGTTGGGCGACCGTATCGTGGATGGCCGGGATGGCGGGGAAATTATCGATCTCGACATACCGGTTGGCAGCGCGCCCGGGAGTGGTCGTGCTGGGCTTCACGGGCAAAAACCGATGCAAGGAGAAGCCCGCGCCGAATTCGAACGCCTGTCCGGCTTTGAAGGTCGCCACGTACGAAGGCGAGAAGTCGAAAATGGGTACTTCATTGAATTCGCTGAAGATGACCAGATCCTGCCGGAGCTTTCCGTCCAGCAAATCCCAGGTGACCTTGGTACCCATGGATTTGTACTTGTTGTCGTTCATCCACACCCAGCCGCCCGAGCCGGCCGTACGGACCAGGCCCGGATAGGCCTCGCTCCGGAGAAGATATTCGCCCAGGTTCATGGCATCAGGATTGTAATCGTATCCGAAAAACCCGAATTTCCAATTCAGGTTCTTCTGGAAATCGTACTGTACCGAGGCCTCCGAAATGCCCGGGCCGAATTGGATACGGGTGCTGGCGGGATTCGAGGTTTCCGGAATGGGCTTCCAGAACAGGCCGCCCACTCCGATGTTCACATGCAGGCGATCTTTCAAGGTACCGGAATAGGTCAGCGCAATGCCGTCACGATTCAGAAAGGCGCCGTCCAGCCCCAGGGCCGGGCGCGCTCCATCGTCCGTGACGAAGGAACCTTTCACGACCTGCCCAACGTCTACGAAGCCCATCACGGAAATCTTCCGGGTGATGTCGGAAGGGTTCGGCTCTTCACCATGGGCGCCGGCCACGAGCAAGGCTACGCATAAAGGCCAAAGGTTCGCCTTCATATTCCGCGCTCCCGCGGCTGCCATACCTGATTCATGCGTGTTGCTCCTCATAGCGCCCATTCCAAATGGGCCATGAAATACCATTGATCCTTCTTCGCCGTTTGCGGGTATGACGAAGGCAGGATTCCGGCGACATCGAAATTCTTGAGCCGCATATGATCATTGGCGACTTGAACCTTGGCCTTAAGGCCGGGGGTCAAGGTACGGACGGCATGCACGCTCCATTTCCAATCATCGCCATGGATAGCGGTTGGCTGGAAGCGAGGAGCGTCGTAGGCCCCTTGCGGCAGGTCCGGAAGGGGCATGCTCGGCCCCACCAGGGATTCATTCAGGTTGATGCTGAGCTCTTGCTGGCTGTCCTGATAGGGATTGGAGAGATATTCCGTTTCCACCGCGAGGAGATCCAAGAGGCCGAAGGTAGGCACGTGCAAGCCGACCATCACCGGCATCCGCTGCAAGCGGTTTTCATAGTACACGGGCTGGTTCTTGACCCCGAGCAAGGCGATCTCGGAATACAGCTTGAAGGGTCCCGTGGTCGCGCTCACCCCGAGCATTTCCCCGATATCCAGTTCCACGTGGCCCATGACATTGACGGCCGAACGCGTCAATTCCTCGGAACGGGTGATTTGGGCTGCTTGTTCGGACGCGGGGTCGGAGACGACATTGCCGTTGGCATCGGTTTGGACGACCATCCCGGATGTATCGTAATAGGACACGCAAGTCTGGGTCTGACCGTCATAGCAATCGCTGCCGTCGGACCATTTCGTGTTCATCAGGAAGCGCTGGATGCCTGAACGCGCGCCGGCGGGGCTGCCGTCTTGGATCATATCCACTTTCGTGACCTGCGCCCCGGTTTTGCCTCCAAGCAAGGTGCTCTGATCGAGGGCGGCGCCCCCACGCCAAACCGCGAAGGTATCCGCGCTGGCAAGCTGGCCGCTCCCATTGGTATAGGTATAATGGACCCGGGCCTGGTTTTGGACCTCTGGGAAGTTCGCTACCGTTACGTATCGGGTGGCCGTAAGAGCGCTGCGCGCTTCGGCCTTATTCCCGAAATAAGCGCGATTGTTTGAAATCCAACGGCGCAAGGCAATCCCGCCCCCCAATTCCAATCCTTTGGCCGGACGCCATGCGAAAAGGTAGGCCGGCGTAATGTCCCACAGAGGGGCATTCTCAAACTCAAGAAATAGTCCCAGCTCATGCCGGAAGGCGCCGCCGAAATGGGTGCCCATGAGACGCACGCCGAGTACCCGGGTATAGGCACTATCCACCCATTGCCATCCGCCCGTCGTGATGTAGGTAGGATAGGATTCCGAGCGCACCAGGTATTCACCCAGGTTCATGGCCGGAGAAGAATACTTGAGGGGGAAATATCCCCCTTCCACCGCAAAGCTCGACCCGAAACGGAGTTTGGTAGAGGCCTCGTTGATACCCGGCCCGAACTTGATGAAGTTTTGCCAGAAATCCCCTTCCGGAAAGGAATTCCAGAAAATGCCGCCGACGGTAATCCGCAAGGAAAGCCGTCCCCCTACGGTATCGCTCACTGTCAGGTTCGCGCCCAGGCGGTTCAGGTAGGTATCCTCAACCGGGACGCCCCCGGCATTGCCCTTAACGAGCTGCCCTATGTCGGTGTAGCCTTGTCCTTGTAGTTTGTCGATGGAGATGTCCGCCATAGCCGTTCCCGCCCACAGGGCCATGAACAACCAGGCGCATCCACTTTTACGAACCATCAGGTGATCTCCGCTCGCGACAATAGTAATCGCTCGCGCAAAAATGGAAAGGGCGCGGCATTTACCGCGTCCGGAGAAAACTTAAAGCTGAAAAGACTAAAATAGTGAAGGCCTCCCGCCAACTTCGTTGCCCTATGTGGTTCCCATGCTTTTACGCGTGAGAGAGGGGGAAGGCGATTAATCCGGAGATCCCAGGCCGAAGCGCGGCTTTGCTTGTACCTTTGTGCATAACTCCATGAATGCCAATGCCTTCAACGTTTCGCGGCCTTCGCCCTGGATCGTTTCAGCGAAATGGGACTTGCCCTTGTTCGTGCTCGCTCCTTTGTGGATTCTGCCCCTGGGTTTCGCCCTGATAAACCGGATATCGGTGGATACCGTCGGCCTCTATGTGCTGGGCATAGGGGGCTTTGGACATCATTTGCCCGGATTCATCCGGGCCTATATGGACCCGGGTTTGTTCCGAAGATTCAGGTTGCGATTCACGGTGGTACCCGCGGCCCTATTGCTCTTGGCGGCTGGTTTCGGCCGGCTGGATCTGAACGCCTTGGTCTGCGCCACCGTGATGTGGGGGGTTTGGCATGGCGCGATGCAAGTGAACGGGTTCCTGCGTATCTATGACTCCAAGGTAAACTCCGTCTCTCCTATCACGGCTCGTCTTGACTGGCTGATGTGCCTGGCTTGGTTCGGATTGGCGGTTTTCCACTCGCCGGCCAAGGAATTCTCGCTAGTGTCGCAGTACTATGCCTCCGGCGGACCCCTCATCCCACCGGCGGTCTTGCATTTCATGCGAACGGCGTGGGACCTCGGCACCGCCGGCATTACCCTCGTCTTCGCCGCCAACATCTGGCGGCAGTCCAAAGCGGGGTATCGGCCCGCAACCGGAAGCCTGTTGATCGGGATCGTGCTTTGGGAAATTTTCCATGATGTGCAATACAACGCCCTGGTCTGGGTATACCAGCGCCGTAGGGTGACGGCGAACATGCGGCCTTCCCGCCTGGAGGCCTGGATATTCGGACCCGGCGCCCTGGGATTCATCGCCTATGCGGCGGCCATAGCGGCCTACGGATGGATCGGCGTTGCCACATCCTTTAATTCTCTCCAGCAAACCGAATCGACTTTACTGAACGGAGCCGCCCCGCCCTGGATCATCCATCTCACCGTCGCATCGGCGCTTTTGCATTTCTATTTCGACGGCTTTATCTGGAAGGTGCGCGAGACCGAACTACGGCAAGGGCTCGGCCTGGGTAAGGGTGCGCCGCCAACCCCATCCACGCCGGCTTCCGCGCCTCGGGGCCTGGAGTGGCAATGGGCCTTCTTCCTCTTGCCTGTCCTATGGTTGGGCTTTTCGCAGCATGCCGGCAAAGCCCCTCCCTTTGAATCCCAGGTGGTGAACCTGTCCGAAGGCATCCCCGGCAGTTGGCTGGCCCATTTCCTGAGCGGCACCTACTTCAAAGGCAGGGCCGAATGGGAGCGGGCGGAAAGCGAGTACCGCGCTACGGTCGCCGCCAATCCCGGCTTGGCAATCGGCCACCTGTTCCTGGCCGATATCCTTAAGCGCAAAGGCGACGCCTCCGGGGCACTGGATGAGTTCCGCCGCACAACGGAACTCGATCCGTCTTCCCAGGAAGCACGCATCAATCTGGCCTTCGGCTATCTCCAAGCCGACCGACCCGAAGCCGCCGCGGAACATTTCGCGATCCTGGTAGCGGCGGAACCCGATGATCCCGATATGCAATTCGGCCTGGGTTCCGCCTTGGTGCGGGCACACCGTTTCAGCGAGGCACGCCCCCATTTGGAATCCACCTTACGCCTACATCCCGGGCATTCCGGCGCGCTGAACTACCTTGGGATGATCCAAGACCTTTCCGGCGATCCGGCCGGCGCCGCCGCCTTGTACCGGCAGGCCCTCGCGGCCGATAGCGGCAACGCATCCGCGCGCGCCAACCTCGCGGCGGTTTTGCCCAAGCTGAACTCCTCCCTCCCTTAACGGTTCCGGACGGGCCGGAGACGCGGCTTCGGCCCATTGTCCGAAGAAACGATCTTATGGAGGATTCAGTTCGATCCAATCCAACGAGGCCGATCCGCCGCCAATCGTAACGCGCAACACATGGTCGCCGGGATCGAGCGTCAAGGCGGGCACATCCGCCTCCGTCCAGTCCGACGCCGCCGGCAGGGTGAACGTGGCCGCGGGCGCGGTGGCATGGTCGAGGAACAGATCGACCTTGGCCCCCCCGGCGGAGTGGTACCGGAGCTTGGCCGCCAAGACGCCTCCCGCCGAAGTGATGCGATGATCGGTGTAGCCGCTGTCGGCATAGGTGGCCGACTCGTTACCGGTGGTGGAATCCGCGAACTGGACGGTCACTTTGGACATGGCGGTATAGGCTTCCGCCTCGACCCGGCCCGGAAGCGCGATCGGATGATAGGCTCCCGGACGGATCAGGGAGGCGTAGAATTCCGATTGGTAGCCGGCCCAATTATTGGCGGCCAGGGGGATGTCCACGAAATCGAAGGTGATGTCGGAGGCGGGCTGGACCTCCATGGAGCGGCTCACCTTCACTATGTTGGCGCTTTTCCAAACCGAAGGATTGAACAGGAAAGCCACGGGGGCGATATCGCCGTAGGGCAGGCTCTTGGCGTTCTGGAATAGGTAGCTGCGAAGGCGCTCGCCCATCAGCGTCGTGGGGATGGAACGGATTTGGGAGGTGTCCGCCTGGCCGCCCCAGACATAGCCCCGTCCCCATTGCACGAACCTGCATTTGCGGGCCACCAGGTAATTGGCGACCGTATCCTCGGGTTGCATGCTGTAGGTGAAGATGCCCGCCACGATCATGCGCGGGGCGATGGAAGGATCGGTCAGCCAGGCATTGGCCACCGTGGTGAGGGGGCCGCCCACCACCACCAGCAAAGGCTTTTCGGGCGTCGCCTTGCGGGCCTCCGCCACGATCAATTCGCTGCCGGCGCTCGGCGAGGGGACGATGTTCTCCAGATACCCGGAGTCGGGCCAGGAGAGCTTGGCCGAGGCCCCGGGGGTCATATCGGGCAGGTTGACGAAGCCGGCCGCGCGCGCTTCCCACAGTTCCTGGCGCGCCTTCCGCAATTGCGCATCCATGGCGCTCCCGTAATGGAAATCGCGCGTTACGATGGCGCCGCGCAGGTTGAGGGAGCCCGCCGAAGCTTTGGCCCATACGTATTCGTCATCCGGGCCGTTATCCCATTTCTCGTTATCGAAGATGACGGGATTGGTCGAATCGAGCCCGTCGATGCGGACCGCGCCGGAATCGGTGCGGAAGGTGAGCTTGGCTTCCTTGGCCAAGACGACCGAATCGAGCATCGTCCGCTGGCCCGCCGCCACCGGGACTTTGCGGCGGATGGCTTCGCGGCGGAACGGTTGCAGGCTGCTGAAGCGCACGTCGTAAGAGCCCTTGGGCATGCCGTACAGGATGAAGTTCCCTTCGGGGTCGGCCTGGACCAGCCTTTCCAACCCGTAGACCTGCACGAATCCGGAGGAGTGCGAATCGGTATCGGCCGCGATGGAGCCGGCGATGCTTCCGCGCGTCCGCAAGGTATCGGGGATCAGGACCTTGCCTTTGCCCGATTCGGGAAGGAAAAAGTCGGTGACCGCGCCGCCCGATTCCGTACCGCCTAATTCGACCCGGTAAGTCCCCGAAGGCAAGCGGGCGAAGCCATAGCGTCCCTGGCCATCGGTCACGGTATCGCGCACCCCCGGCGCGGCATGCTCGGAGGAAACGAGATCGGTCAGGTAATCCGCGGGACGGAGCTGCACGCGGGCATAGGCCACGGGTTCGCCGTTCTCGTTCACGGCCCTCCCGACCACCTTGTCCTCGGTCTCGGTCCCGCCGCCTCTGCCGTCGAGAAGGCAACCGGCAGCCAGGCCAGCAACGCACAACGCCCCGAGCCAGGCGGATAAACGGATCCGCACAGACCGCCGCGGCCGGCCGCTCGCGCGGGTCCGGGCGCGGCCTGTCATTCGTCCTTACCCTTCTTCGGAAGGGTGCGCAAGGGGGCCCGCGCAGCGGCGGGCGCGGCCGGCGGCAAGGCCGAGATCGGGAAGACGTGGAAGTTCATCTGGTACACGCGATCGACGTTCTCCGACTCCTGGGCCATATCCAAAAGCCGCCGGCGAAAGGCCCGCAGCTCTTCCAACATAGCCTCGTAAGTCGGACCCGACACGCTCATAGTGAGGGTGGAGAAGTTACGGGTGCCGCCGGGAAGGCTGTCCATCGCGTATTTCGCCAGCTCCATCGCCTGTATTTGGAAGGCCCCTATCAGCGCCTTGCTGATGGCGTCGCCGGCGGAGATGGCCGCATCGGTCCTTTCGTAGGTCCCATCGCTCCCTTTGCGGATCAAGCCCAAGCGTTCCAGCAGTTCGACGGACTTGCGCGTTTCCGGTACGGTGATGGGCGGATTCACCATGGCCGCCAAGGCCCGGAAATCCCCCCGGAAAGGCTTGATGGCGATCAATTCCCGCACCACCGCATGATGCCACTTCTCGAAATACTCCCACTGATGGGCTTCTACGCTTTTGACGCGCGTACCGCGTAAAGCCAGCAGGCGATCCAAGTACTCCTTCTTCTCCGAGGCTCCCGTCGACTTGTTGAAAAGCACCAGGGTTTCGAAGTATTCCCTTTCCTTGCGGCCTAGCTTGAACAGTTCCGCGAACTTGAGGACCAGCTTGAGGGAGATGTCCTTCTTGCCGGAAAGCACGTTGGCGAAAAAGCCGGGGGACGAGAACCCCACTTTACCCGCGATAAAGCGATAAGAAAACTTGGAGTTTTCCTTACGCCGTTCATCGTAGGCATCGCGCAGGTAGCGCCGGTAATCGATATACTCAAAAATGTTGGGCACGACGGATTTCCATCCCCAAGTTACCCTTCGGGGGCCGGCCTGGCCCAGGGAAATCGGGAAGGGGACGGATGAAACCGTTTACCGAGGGTATACGAAGGGCGTGCCTACTGCTTCCGGAAGACCGGAAGCGAAGCGGCTTTTTCCTTCAAAGCAGGCAAGAAAACCCGGCCGTCGGGCAGATAGGCCGGTCCCGTTACGGCGGACGCGGGACGGAGGAGCGGGGTCCGGATGGCTACCGAAGGCAATGCGCCGTCGGTCTTAAGCACGAAATGGGTCGCCGACCACGGAGGCAGGCTATAGGTGAAGCCGCTCCCGCTTGCCGTGACCGCGGTCTGAGCCGATACCTTGGTTGAGGATTGATCGAATCCATAGGCTTTGATGCCGGCGAGGGGAACCGGGCTGGTGACCGCGAAGGTGCCGGTAACGGTTTCGGTGGGACTCTTGTTGATGGCGATGATGTGGATCTCATCCCCGCCGGGATTGAAGGACGCGAAAACCGAGGCGGCGTCGCGGCTGGAAGCGGTCGCTTGCGCGGAAGCCGATCCGAAGGCGCCTTTTTGCCCGTCGTAATTGCGGAAGAGCCGGAAGGCGGTGGCCACGTAGGGGGACTTCGAAGTCAGGGGCCATATGGCCGATGCGTAAACGCCCTTGGAACCCATCACTCCCAGGAAATCGGCTTCGGCCAGGCCTCCGGTGACATGCGTAGGCTCGCCGTAATTGTATTCCGTGATGGCGATGCGGGTGCCGGGGAAATACTTGTCGATGGAGGACTGGATGCGGGGCAGCAGGTTGATGGGGCCGCCGGTGGATTGGGTGATCCAGCTCTTTTCCTTGTAGGTACTGTCCCATAGCGAGCGGGGCGCTTGCAGGCGTGCGGCGCGATCCTCCGCCGACGTCGCGGCGCCATCGGTGATGCGGGCCGTGCCCGTGGCTTCGGGATACCAATGGATGTCGAGCACGTCGATCAGCCGCTTGCCCGCCTGATCGGATTCTTTCTTCATGGCGTCGAGGAAGTAGTCGATATACCAATTATACTTGTTACCCGTATTGACCGTTCCCCAGTCCTTGGCGCTTTGCATGTTGGCGTACTCGGCGTAACCGTAGAACACGCCTCCGAAGATCTCGCATTGCGGATCGACTTTCTTGACGGCGGTGGCGAGGGCGGTCGTCTTCTGGACGAGTTCGGCGGCGCCGGTCGCGGCGGGATGGATACGCGGATGGGTATACGGCCACAGCGCCGGTTCATTATCCACTTCCCAACGCTTCACCCCGTTCTTGGCGGTGGCGTCCCCGTATTTCCCGTTCATGAAGGACACGAATTCGTCGGTATAGACCGCATCGTCGGTCGTATCGGGCGTTGTCGCGAAAGCGGATCCTTTTTCGAAAGCCACCTTGACCCAACGCGCCGAAGGCGCGGTTTGGCTCGAATCGACCGTGCCTTTCTTGTCTTTGGCGACGTACCCGGCAGCCTGCAGGGTGAGCACCGACTGTTGCCCCGCGGCCACCGACTTGTCATGGAAATCCGTCATGGCCTTGCCCGGAACCAGCCCTCCCCCGAGAAAGCTGTCGCTGGAGTTGAGGTAATCCGTGCCCGCGCTGGAAGCGTTGTTCTCCCAATTGTATCCCGTCAGGCGGTTGCCCCCGTAGCGCCGGAGGGTTACCCCGTCATCCGCGGTGATGCTGTCGTCGTTGCTCCCGTAGATCAGGGGGCTGATGAGTTTGACGTCCTTGGAGATGTCGATGTTGAATTGGACGGCGACGTCCGCCCCCGCCGCGGCGGCAAGCGCCGCGAAGGAGAGAATGAAAAAGCGATAACCGTTCAGCATGCTTTCCCCCGTATGCGGCCCCCGACCAGGCGGGCGCCGCTCCTATTGACTTCCGATATTATACAGCTGAGGGGCCGGCACTGGCCCCGTTCAAACGGGAAAAATCCCGTTCGAATCAGTGCCGCCGCAATACGCCCCAAATCTGGTCCAAGGTGCGGCTCTCCTTCACCTGGCCCGCGACCCGGATGACGTAATGGATACGCGCCACGTAGGCGCCGGTCGCGACTTTCTGGCCGTCCTTCGCGGTGCCGTTCCATCCGATGAACAGGAACCCGCGATGGGTCACGCAATCCCCCTGGAAAATCGCATCGGTACAGGCGACCGCGCGTTGCCCATCGGCCACGGGTTCCCCGTGATTGGTGAAGTAACTGACATGGTACTCCAGGACCACTTGGGCCGGGGTCACCTTGTTGAAGTCATCGCCAACCGCATAGGCCCCGAGATCGGTCTTGAGCAGATGCCCCATGCGGCCGGTACGATCCACCACTTCGGTCGCCACCGCGGTGGTCGGCTGCAAGGAGGGTTCGATGACGCCCTGGGGCCCGTTCATCCCGGGCAAGAGCTTATAGTAGGTCACCGTTTCGATATCCGACCGTTTGTCCCCGGTGATTACACGGAAGCGCGAGGCCGGCCCGGCGGTATTGCCGCTCTCATCGGCGACGAGGCCTTTGCCATCCTCGATGCGGACCAGGTTGCCCGCCCGCGGAACGCTGGCGGAGGTGTTGGAATAAATCAAGGTGATTCCATTTCGATCGTCGTCCATTTTCCCCGAGAGGGGGGCCACGTGCTCGATCGCCCCGTCGGAGGCGCGCTTGATCGCGAACCACAGCGCGGGGTCGCCCGTGGGTCCCGACTGGGAGAGGGCCTCGCTGAAGCGGATGCGCAAAGTATCCGCGGTCTTGCCGAGGCTGATCACCGCCTCCTTGATGATGGGCCCGATATGATCATCGAGATTCACGGTCTGAACCGAGTCCGCTTTGCGGGGATGATAAATCGCGGAGAAGGAGCCCACGCCCGCGGTCTGGATGCCGGAGGAGAAAAGCCCCTTGAGGGTCAGATTCTTTCCGGCCACGGCCTTGGCGACGTCGGCCCCGCTCACGTTGACCGCGGTACCGGTCGACGGCCACTTGTAGGCCGCCCCGGTGGGCAGGGCGGCGGAGATGTCCCGATCGAAAACGGCTTCGATGCGGTCGCCGATCCCGTCCCCGTCGTCATCATAAATGCCGGCCGAAACGAGCTTGGGCAAGTCGATGCCGGGCATATGGAAGTTGAGGGTGACGGTCGGGGCCGAGGTGGTGATCCCGAGGACATAGCTCTTATCGACCGGATCGGTGGAATCGGCGGTGGCGTAGATGATAGCCGAACCATCGGCCCCGGTGGTTCCCGAAGTGATCGGCACCGTTCCCGCGGCGTCGGAGAAGACTTTCAGGCCGGCGGGGATTTTCAAGGTATAGGGAAGCGGTTTGGCCTGCGGGCCGGTCTTGTCCACGGTTTGGAGTTTGATGGCGACGATCTTGCCGACCAAGGTATCGCGCGTCAGCGGCGGCTGGATTTCGACCCGGTCCGTTGGGACCGTGAAGGTCAGGGTGGGCGTTAGCTTGGCCGGAGCGGGCAGGGAAAGGATATAGGTCTTATCGGCCGTAGCTGCGGGATCGCCTGTGGCCCAAAGGGTATCCAGCCCGTCCGCATTGGTGGACAAGGTGGCAGGGACCGCCACGGTCCCGGCCGCATCGGTGTAGACCTTCAGACCTGGCGGGATATTGGGCGTATAGTTAATGGCCCCGGCCGTCTTCGCCCCGAGTTGATCTCGATTCGAAGCGATGATCATGACGAGCTGGCCGACGGGAACGGTGGCGGTGGGGGGCGAGTCGAAGTCCACGTAATTGCGGACAGGAACCTTGAACGGCACTTCTACCTTAAGCGTCGAGTTGCTGGGCTCGAAGGCAACCACGCGATAGGTGGCGCCCGGAATCAATACCGTAGTGGTGAGCTTGCTGGTGTCGATGGTGATCACGGGGGTGGCGATGGTGATGCCCCCGTAAACGGTCTTGCCGTTCTCCAAGGTCTCCACCAACTTGCCGGAGGCATCCAGCAACTGATAGGTTAAGTTGGTCGCCTTCGACGAATCATTGGTGTTTCCGACGGAGGCGCAGGAACCGGTTCCGCCGGTACGCTTCCATATCTCAAGATTGATGCTGCCCGGATCGGCGCCCGGGATATCGATTCCGTACAAGGCGAGCTGCTGCTTGAAATAGATGGAGGTCTTGATGCGGAGCGACGATCCGCAGGGCTGGCGATCGCAGTAGAATAGATCCCAATTGTAAGAATTGCCGGCTGTAAGGCCTTGCGTGGCCATGTTCACCGTAGCGGATTTGGGAACATGGACGCCGCCCAGATCCACCACCAGCTTGTTGTTGATGAAGACCCAGACATCGTCATCGCCGCGGAACTCGAAAGTCTGGCCCGGCTGGTAGATGAATTTGGCATGGGACTCCATGCAGAAATTCCCGTTGCGCTTGGGCCCGCCGGTCACCCAACTGGTGCTGTCCGGCGGAGGCTTGACGTAGCAGGACGCCATGGTTTCATTGAAGCGATTCTTGGTTCCCTCTACCGGCCAGAAGCCGTGATCGGGGCTGTCGCGGTAGCTATCATATTCCCAACCGCCATCGCTGGCTTTGCTCATGGTGATGTCATAACAGCTCTCGTAGTTCTGCAAGGGCGCGGGCCGCGTGGAATCGGTGACCCACCAATCGTTGAAGTGGGCGAAGGAGATGGTCGGATCCGGTTTGGGAATGGTTGCGCTGAGGACGGGCTTGCGACCGGGGTCCGGCCCGATGGTCGATTGCACGACGCCCAGGACGGAATGGTCTCCCGTCACGCTCCCGAAATCGAAATCCGGATGGGCCGACGAGAAATCCCGGACCGTCACGGCCATTTGATAAGTGCATTGGCCGACGACGCCCGGGAAGACGGCGGTCCACGCATTGGCCTGGGTGTTGAGCCAAATCAAAGGCCCGTTGGCGGTGAATAGGGTGGTGAAATCAAAAGGATCCTTGGAACCCAGGCCGCCCTTTCCGTAGGAATCGGTGTTGTTCACTTCCTCGAAATAGCCTTGGGTCATGGTGGTATCGAGGAGCATTGCCGAAAACCAGCCGCAGCGTCCATCCACCGTGGTCATGTTGCGGGTCTTGGCGCCCGAAATCAGTTTGGGGGCGGTGGTCGTCCAGGGATTCAGAACATTGATCGTATTCGGAGCATGCAGCATGATGACGGGCGGGGCCGTGGAGGGACCGGCAGGATCCACGATGATCCAGATTTCCTTCGCTCCCTTGAAATCGGCCAGGAGGAAACGAGGAGCCTCGGTGCCGCCTAGTCCCGACTTGGAAAAGAAGATGCGATGCTGGACGTCGGTGAAATAGAAGCCGTCGATGTTGTCGTACAGGCCCGACTTGGTGAAGGTGTAAGAATACCAGTACTGCGCATCCTGCTTCATGGTGATATTCAGATTCTGGATGACCAGGGTATCGATGGCCGGGCTGGGGAGGAAAACGTGCACCGTCCTCCCTCCCAGGGAATCGGTGGGATTCTGCGCCTGGGCGCGGGTCGCGCCTAAGGCGATGACCGACAGGAAGATAGGGATGGCTAGGAGCCAGGTGTTTTTACGCATGGTTTCGTCTTAGTGGTAAAAGGGAAGCATGAGGGTTTGGGCACAAAATACCCCCGAGGACCCGCGAAAGCTGCTCGAAATTGCAGGGCGATGGGCATGAATGCCCTTAATTAGGGATTCTTGATAGGGCCCAGCCGCCCATTTAAATGGGGATATCGATCCGGGAGGCCGTCGGTTCCAGCTGAAAACCCGGCGATGCTGGGGGCCGCTGTTCCGCCATACGGCATTGACGCGCAAGGGGGAAGCCGGTTTTCCTACCTTTTCGCAACCACAAACTCTGGTAAAAGGAATGTTAATGCCCCTCCTTCGAACCGGGATTCTCCTCCTGGCGCCGACCCTGTTTTTGGCTTGCGGTTCCGCCCGTATGGCCTCGCAAGAGCCGAGGCGGGAGGCTTCCGGGCTGGATTCTTGCAAATCGCGCGTCGTCCATAACGCCCTTGTCCCGGGGGTGAAGCCGGCTAATGTGATCCGGAATCCGCGGTACTCCGCGATGGCCTGCTACACCGCTTCGGGCATGGAGGGATTCGCCAAACATGTTGCCTGCGACAGCGGGTATGCCCTCGCGAACCTGATCAACATTCGCGAGCCCGGCTTCTGGTCGGGCGCTTGCTATCAGGCCGATCTGGAATTCTACCGTTCCGACTCGGGCGTGCAGGTTTCCGAAAGCCCTATCCGCAAGTTCGACAGCATCCCGGCGGAAGGCTTTCAGGCAGTGGGGATATTGGACGTGGGAGGCATGGCGGGCGGCCCGCAAGCGCATTCCGGACTCGTCAATGATAAGGGCGACAAAGCCAAAACCGACGAGGTCGGATTCGGTCTCTCTTTGCGGTACTATTTCCTGCCCTACCTGGGAATGGAGGCGGAAACGGCCGGCCGCTTCGGTTCCGCCAACGCGCCCGATACGAAATCCCTGAGTTTCACCCGGGCTTGGACCTCCCGACTGGGCGTATCCGTGATCCTCTGGCAGATGCTAACCTTGAGCGGCCGCATCCAGGCCGCGGTGGATGGCGGCCTCAACTATACGCGCCTGGCCTTCGCGCAGGATTTCAAGGATTTCGTGGAAACCCATGCGCCCGTGAAAATGTCCGACGACGCAGCCACCGGAACCGGATGGTACGCGGGCGCCCAATTCCGGACGATCACGCGCGTTGGTTTCGTCGGCGAGTTCGGCGGTCGCTACGAGGCGTCCTACCCGAAATTCCCGGGAGCGAAGGCGAGTTATTCCGGACAGAGCCTGATGTTCACGCTCGGGGCCGGATACCTTTTCTAAGGCTAGAACAAGTCCAACTGCGCCGCCTCCGCCGTCGCCCGCGCGAAGTCGGAACCGTAGAAGCGGAGCACCATGTCGGCGATGGGAGCCAATTGCTTCTCCGCGTAATGCCGGTAATCCGGACGGGCTCCCGAACGCATTTGCACGGGTTCCGGCCCTTCGAGGGTCATCAAATAGCGGATGATGCGTCCTTCGCGTCCCGATCGCTTGCGATCGGCGGCCAAGGCGCGGGCCGCGCGCACGTGCGGGGGGGCGGTGCCTTGGTATTCCTCCGGATCCTTGCTCAGCCCCTTACTGTAAACCAGGCGATCATCGAACTCGCCGGCGAACAGGCGATGGTTCCAATCCCGAGCCAAGGCCATCAGCGGCCCCGGGTCGTCGAGGCTTTCTTGCCGGAAGACCTGGGCAAGCAAGGCGGCCTGGAAATCCTTGGCCAGGCGCGTCCAATCGCTGCGCGCCGACTCCAGGCCCGTGAAGTGCAAGGCGCCCGAGGCCAAGAGGCCCGCGTACCGCTTCTTCGAGCCGCGGTCCTCCTTACGCAGGGAGGGCAGGAAGAAACGCAGGAAGATTTTATCGAATTGGATCGTCAGTTTGCTTTCGGCCCCGAAGCGGGCCCGTAAATCCGCTTCCAGATGCGCGTTCAATTCGGAAGCCAGGCGCGCGCCGGTTTCCTTGAGGCCGTCGAGGCCCTCCGCTTCGGGGGCGTGCACGAATAGGCTGTCGGTGTCGCCGTACAACACGCGATGGCCGCGGCCTTCCAGCCATCGTTTCGATTCCAGCAGCACCCACTGGCCGTTGCGGGTGATGGCGCCGGCCAGATCGGGATGGAAGAAGCGGCAGCCGGGATTGCCCAGCACGCCGTAGAAGGAGTTCATGATGATCTTGACGGCCTGGGAAAGGGAGGCGTCCTTGTCCCGCTTGGCCGCCTCGCGCACCTCCATCAGATGTTCGATGATTCCGGGGAGGATGGCCCATTCCTTCGCGAAGCGCGGCCCCGCCGGCCCCTGGATCCAGGTAACCGGCCCGTTACCCTCGGCCCAGCCATGCTGGCCGGCCGCCGCCGCGAGGGGATCGATCAGGAAGGTGCGGATGAGGCTGGGGTAAAGGCTCTTGAAATCGAGCACGAGCACGTTGCGGTGGATGCCCGCCTCGCCGTCCAGGACCAGGCCGCCGGGGACCGATTCCTCGCCGCCGCCGCGATTGGACGAATCGGCCACGAAGCCTTTCCGGTGCAGCAGCGGCAAGTAGAGGAAATCCAGGGCCGCCACGCTGCCGCCCATGCGATCGAGGGCCAAGCCGGTCAGCTGGGTTTTGCGCACCGCCAATTGCGCCAACGACATCTTGCGGAAGATGCGGTGGACGAGCACGGAATCGAGGAGGTTGTAACGGGCCAGCGCTTGCTTGTCTTCGCGGAAACGGCGCTCGATCTCCGCCATCTTCTCGTCCCCTTCCAGCTCGATGGCCTTGCGTTCGCCCAGTAGTTCTCCGGCCGCGGCGTTAAGGGAATAGCCTTCCAGGGGGATGAAGGCGGCCTTGAGCATGTTGATGCCATCCAACACGGCCCGGCCGGGCACGCGCGCCAGCCAATTCGATCCGAAGCGCCCGTAGCCTCCCGCGCCTTCCGGCTCGATCAAGTCCACGGGGCCGTCCACGCCCAAGCCCAGCTTCATCCCCGCCCGTTCGCAGCGGCCGGCCAGGTAGCGCAGATCGAAATTGATGACGTTCCATCCGATGAAGATGTCCGGATCGGTGGCGCGCACTTGCTCCAGGAAGGCGGAGAGCAAGGAACGCTCGTCGGGATAAGCGAAATAGCCCGCAGGTTCGCTAAAGGTCCGGGAGCTCTCGCCCTCCGAAGGAGCAGCCCCCTGCGGCACGAATACACCGGCCGCATGGCGGGGATCGAGCATCAGGACCCGGGCCAAGGGGGATGCGCCTTCCGCGTAAAGGGATATCGAGAACAGGCCGCCTTGGGGCGTGCATTCCACGTCCAGCGAGAGCAAGCGCGGGTCCAAGGTGAAATCCGATCCTTCCACGCGGCCGTCGCGGAAGTCCAGCAAGCCGGATTGTTCGGATACCGGCGGGTCCAGAAAGCGCACCCCGCCCCTCACTCCTCGCTCCATAAGATGCCGGGCGGTGGCGGACACGTCGGCTTCGTAGGCCGCGACGCCCATGGCTTCGGCCTGGCGGCGGGCGCGGGCCAGGTCCCCGGTGGAAGCGAAGTAGAGCGCATCGACGGGACTCCCGCGCAAGGTTTTCAACTCCAGGGGTCGGCGTTGGCAGGGGATGCCGAGGTCGAGGGCGTCGCGCTCGACGAAGAAGCATAGGCGCGGATGGGCCACGATCCAGCGGAAGCGCCGCCCGTCGCGCAACCGGCCCTGGAAGCCGAGACGCGTGGACTCGCGTCCCTGATCCAAGAAGGACGCGGAAAGGATGAAGCCTTCGATCATGACCTTGCGTTTTTCCAGGAATTCGGGTTGGCGACCGGAAAGATCCGTTCTTTGGGTCCCACCTGGCTGGAAATCCTTGTTTTCCGCTTTGCTCCCGCTACAATGAATCTACCAAGATGACGAATTCTCACGACGCTCGATGGGAAATTAGCTCCCGCTTTTCTAGGGAAACCCGCTCGGAAAGGCCCTCCTAACCCGGGATGAACAAAGGGTTTGAGGGGATAGGTGGCACTTTTGGCTTACGAGGCGAACCTGCCGGGAGTATATTCGCACACGGACGTAGCGGGTCGGCAGAACCTGTACTTGGCGGTAAGGAATAAAGCATGTCCCCATTAACTTCGCACCAGTTCCATGGAGGCCGGGCGGCTCTCCGGTTGGCGATTGCGTTTGCCCTGGCCGCTTCGGCCCAAGCGAAGGGTCCCAAGCGCTGCGATTGGCATGGCCCCCTTTCCAGCGGCGAAAACCCTTTCGTCAAATGCGTGGATTTTTCCGCCCTCAACGGCAAGGAATTGACCGCGCCCGGCAACGTCACCCGCATCGCGGCGGACGGCCTTTCTTTCTGCGTGCCGAACAGCACCGTGCCGGGTGCGACCGATGCGGACGTGGTCTTCATTTACGACAATAGCGGATCCATGAACACGGACGGCATCTTCGTCGGCGCCGGGAGCGACACGAGCTTCTACTTCCTGGATCGCTCCGCGGGAACCTGCATAAACAACGTCATCGCAGGCGGGACGGCGACCTATCAACTCAGCGAAGGCGGGACCCGGACCGTCAAGACCCTGAATAGCGAAACCGGCTGCGACGCATCCATCGCTGGCGATCCCTACCAGGCCCGCGGCTCGATCATCAAACAAGGGATCGATTTCCTCACCAAGTCGGCCCCGGGATCGACCGCCGGAGCGATGGGCTTCAAAACGAAGACCGAGTACGAAGTCGCCCCCATGCCCGTGAACAATGCGACCGCGATGGCGACCTTGAAATCGTCGATCAAATTGGATGACGATGACGGCGGTACGGAATACGGCCCCCCGCTAGTGAAGGCCAAAAGCTGGCTCACCGATCCCGCCGTCGTGAAGACCAAGAAACAGGCCATCATCTTCATTTCGGATGGCGAGCCGAACACCTACAACTACTCCGGCGATCTCGATGGCATGCCGACCATTTACTCCATCTATATGGCCAAGGACGACGCCCGGGCCCAGGCCGTAACGCGCCTGAAGGAACTGGCCGACAAGACCGGCGGAACCTATACCCGGGTGAATCCGAAGGATCCCGCCGGCTTCCTGAACGTCCTCAAGGGCATCATTACGTCGATCACGACCAGCCCCGGCGCGCCCAAGTCCGCGACCATCACCAACAAGACCCTGAAGCCCCCGCAAACCAGCCACACCCTGGCCGCCACGGGCAATCCCGACGGCAGTATCGGCATGAAGCTGGATAGCATCATCGCGCTGGCCGTGGGCAAGAACACCATCGAGATCAACCTCACCAAGGACGACAATACCACGGCGACCTATACCTTCACCATGAACGTGGCCGGGGATCCCGCTTCCGAAACCGCGGGAAACTACTCCTGCTACGATATGCCCACCCTCACGGCCATCGACAAGTCCACCGGGCAGGCTCCCGAAATCTACAGCACGGAAAAGACTTCCTATAACATGGTGTTGACCCGCTCCCCGTCGGACCTGGGTGCGGTCTCCGTGGCCGGTTCCACGCCCAATAACGACAAGGAATCGATCGATTTGGGCGCGGCCGACCTTTCCACCGGCATACCGACCCAAAGCGGGTCATTCAAGTACGACCCCAACAAGGGCAGCGCCACCGCCGGGAACGGCGTCCTGGAGGTGGACAACCACGGCGACCTCACCTTCACCTGGTCGCATCCCCGCGATGCGCGCGAGGCCGTAACCTATGTGTTACCTGGCCGCATCGTTCCCATCCTGCCGGGAGCGCCCGAGGTGGAATGGATCACCGACCTCACCAAGAAGGGCGGCGGCGACGGGGTGACCTTGAACAACGTCCCCAAGAACGGGGTGTTGATCACGGACTTGCAGGGCAAGTGCATACAGAATTGCTCGGGCACGGAGCCGTACCATAAGTCGGTGACAATCCCGTCGATGAAGGTCACCATCCGGTCGCCCATCACCTACACGGCGCGTATCTACGATAACTTCGCGCAGTTCGTGAACCAGCAAAGCGGCCAAATCGATTCGGCTGCCTGGAACGGCCTTTCCAAGAAAGGGGATTCCGCCGTGGTGGTGCTGAAGATCCTGCCCTTCTCCAAGGACGGGCAAGCCCTGGGGACCGGCGGTTATATCCTCAGGCTCAACGTCGAAGCGCTAGGCGACCAGGTCACCAAGAGCGCTTCCGGCGAGAGCATCATCGTCAAGAACGCCCACCGGCAGTACGTGAGCCGGTTCGGGTATCTGCGGGCGCATTAGGCTACAGCAGTTTCCCCTTCAGGATGATCATCGCGATATTGAAATAGATCACGATGCCGGTGACGTCGATGAAGGTCGCCACGAACGGGGCCGAAGACGAGGCCGGATCGGCGCCCAGCCGCTTGAGGATCAAGGGGAACAGGGCCCCGATCAAGGTTCCCCAGGCCACCACCCCGATCAAGGCGAAGTAGACGGTCACCCCTACCAGGAACCAATGCGTGCCGTACGTGTTGGTGAAGGCGGAGAACAACGAGATGCGGGCCAAGCCGATCAGGCCCAGCACACCGCCCAGGATGAAGCCGATGATGACCTCGCGGCGGAAAACCCGCCACCAATCCTTGAACGTCACTTCGCCCAGGGCGATGGCGCGGATGACCAGGGAGGCCGCCTGCGATCCTGAATTCCCCCCGCTGGAGATGATGAGGGGGATGAACAAGGCCAGTACGACCGCGCGCGAGATCTCCTTCTCGAAGAAACTCATGGCGGTGGCCGTGAGCATTTCCCCGATGAAAAGCACGGTGAGCCAGCCGCCACGTTTCTTGACCATCTGCCCCAGGGGCAGGGTCAGGTAGGGTTCCTCGATGGCGCCGACGCCGCCGAGCTTGTGGATGTCTTCGGTGGTTTCCTTTTCGGCCAATTCCATCACGTCATCGATGGTGACGATGCCCAGCAGGTAGCCTTCCTCGTCGACCACGGGCAGGGCGGTCCGGCTGGAATACTTCTTGAACGCCTGGATGGCTTCTTCTTCGGGCATGTCGGCGGGCAGGGCGGTGAATTGGCGATCCATGATGTCCTGGGTCACCCGATCGAGGGGGGAAAGCAGGAACTCGCGGATCCCGATATCGTCCACCAGGCGCCCGCGATCGTCCACCACGTAGATATCGTTGAGGGTTTCCTTGTCCTCCCCGTTGCGGCGGATGAAATCGAGGACCCGCTCCACCGTCCACTCCTGCTTAATGGCCAGGAAATCCGGGGTCATCAAGCGGCCCACGCTGTCCTTGGGGAAGTCCAGCAGGCGTTGGGCCTGTTTGCGTTCGCGCGGCTTGAGGAAGGAGAGCAGTTGGCGCGTGGCGTTATGGGGCAGCGCCTCCAGCAAGGCAGTGCGGTTATCGGGCTCCATCTCGTTGATGATGGAGGCGACGCGCTGGTTGCTCACCGCTTCGATGATGTCCTTCTGGACGGCCACGTCCAGCTGCTGGAAGATCTCCGTGGCCTTCTCGTCCGGGACCTTCTCGAAGAAGATGGCGCGATGGGTGTCATCGAGCCGCCCGACCATTTCGGCGAGATCTTCCGTCGCCAGCGTCTCGCAGATCACATTGAGGGCTTCGAGATCGGAGGTTTCCAGGGCCGTTTCCAGGTCCGGATAAAGCAACTCGGTTTGCAGTTTGCTCGTGGCCATGGTTCAACCTGCGGAAGCGCGCGGCCTCCGGGACGGGGGAAAGCTACTTAATGCGCCGATGGAAAACATCCGGCTGCCCGGATGGAAAACACCCGGCCGCGGCGGGCCAACCTCGGGGCAGCCTCGGGGCAACCTAAAGGTCGGGGACTCTCAATTGTAAAGCAGCCCGGCATGATGCAGGATCATGGCCGCGGCGGTGAAGGCGAGCGTGAGGGCCGCGGCGATAACGGCATCGGAAAAGAAGTCCTTCATGGGCGCCTCCGAAGCCCGCGGGGCGGGCGGGTACGCAATGAAAGAACGTTTTGAGGAAGAGGGGGACAATGGAAGAGTAGGGTACAGGGTTAAGGGTAAAGGGTACAGGATTGGGAAATATTCTTAAACCCTTTACCCTGTACCCTTAACCCTTTTTCAGGTTAGGCCCGGTCTAGTACCCGGAAGCGATACTTCACCCCGTCTTCTTCGATGACGGGCGAGGCCGCCGTTTCCCTGAAGCCCTGGGCAAGGCCGTCCAGGAAGGTGTCGCAGGGAAACTCGGCTTCGATATCGGTCAGGAAAACCCGGGAGCAGTCCGGGCGGCGCAGGGCTTCGGCGAAAATCTCCCCGCCCCCGGCCACGAAAACCTGCTTGAGGGTGGGGTCGGCGGCAAGCGCGTCGAGGGCTACCTGCAAGGAGGGCCAGATCTGATGGGACCCGTGGAAAACCCCGGGATGCAAATGCCGGCTTAAGACCCCGTTGAGCCGGCCGGGCAAGGGGCGGAACCGCGGCGGCAGGGAGTCCCAGGTCTTGCGTCCCATGAGGACGGCGTTGCGGGCCCCCGGGCTCCACTCCCGCAAGGGCGGCATGCCTCCGATGCGGGCGGTAAGGCTGTCCCAAGTATGCACGCGCTTATCCTGCAACCCCACGTCCAGGCGGTAGCGCGCGAGCACCTCGGTGGTGTCCGGACAAGTGGTGAGTTCGCGGAACCAGCGCATATCGCCCTTGAGTTTCCAGGGCAAGGCCCCGTCCTTGCCGATCCCCCCCTTGCGATCGGCGGCGACCACCACGGCGAAGCTCACACGGCCACCGGGAACTTGATGAAGGGCTCGTGCACGTAGTTGAGGATTTTGAAATCCTCGTAGGCCAGGTCGAAGAAGGGCTTGTCCGCGATCTCAAGGGTCGGCAAGGGATGCGGGGTCCGCTGCAATTGGGCCTTAACCCCTTCGATATGGTTGAGGTAGATATGCGCATCGCCCAGGACGTGGGTGAGGATGCCGGGGATGAGTTTGCATTCCTTGGCGAACATGGCCAGGAGCAGGGCATAGCTGGCGATGTTGAAGGGCACGCCCAAGGCCATATCGGCGCTGCGCTGGTACATCTGCATGTCCAAGCGTCCGTTGGCCACGTAGAACTGGTAAAAGGCATGGCAGGGGGGCAAGGCCATCTTATCCAGGTCGGCCACGTTCCAGGCGCTTACGATGATGCGGCGCGAATCGGGATTCTTCTTGAGGGTATCCAAGGCCACCTGGATCTGGTCCACGAATTCCTTGCGGACGGCGCCGGTTTCCGGGTCTTCGACGTACTTGGGCCACTTGCGCCATTGGTAGCCGTAGATGGGCCCCAGTTCCCCTTCGGGGCCGGCCCAGGCATTCCAGATGGGCGTATACTGCTTGAGCCCGTCGTTGATATTGGTCGAGCCCTTGAGGAACCAGAGCAGCTCGCGCAGCACCCCGTCGAACAGGACCTTCTTGGTGGTCAGCAGGGGAAAGCCCTGGCGCAAATCGTATTTCGCCTGCAGGCCGAACAAGGATAGGGTGCCGGTGCCGGTGCGATCCTGTTTCTTTTCGCCCTGCTCTAGGACCAGACGGAGCAAATCCAGGTATTGTTTCATGAGGGTGACCCAAAAGGTAAAAAAGGGTCGCCGGGGGGATGGATTCGACGTGCGTTTCCGCCGGCTTGGCCTAAGCCTTGCCCCCGCCCCATTCGCCGCTTTCCAGCAGCATATCCCGGGAGGCGACCCAGACGAACTCCAGGCTGGCATGGGCGGGATCATAGGCCGGCTCGCAGGCCAGGCGGCAGCCGCGTAGCAAGGCTTCCTGCAGGCCCGAAGGCCAGAAGCGCAGCGGTTCGGCATCGAATGCGGTGGCCCCGCGGCGGGCCTGGTCGCGTACGTTTTCCCAGGCCCGGAATCCTTGCCGGGCCTCGGTCTCCAGATCGGGATGCAGGCCGTGCTCCTCCATGAGGATCTGCCACCCGGCCGTTCCTTCCACAGGCACCGTCAGGACATCTCGGCCGATGACGAACCCCAGGCCGTTTCGTTCCAGGTAAAGGCCCATGCCCGCCCATAGGAGCCGCGCGGCCCGCGGGGCGGCCTGGGCGGCCGTGCCCGGGGCGAAGACGGGCGCCCCCATCTCCAGGATGCCTTCGCGGGAATACCGCAGCGCGGTCAATAGGGGCGACAACTGGAAGCGGACCGTGGCTAGAGGATTGGGAATGGGATTGCCTCCGTCCAGACGCATCAGACGGCAGACGGCGGCCAATTTTCCCTGCGGGCTCCTCAGCATCAGGAAATCGCAGTAGGGAACGGCTTGGGGCGAATGAATGCCCTCGCACGCCAGGACCCCCGCGGAGGCCCGCTCCAGGGCTAGACAGGCCTCCAGGGCCGGGAGATCGGCGGCCAGGGATAAGACATAGCCATCGAGGCGAAGGGCGGGGGGGAATTGACCGCCGGGGGCCGGGCAACGCGGCGCCCGGCGGGAGGCGGTGGATTGGGTTTCCATGGGTTAAGTCCTTATCGTGCGAGGGATGCTTAAGCTCCGACCAACGCTTGATAAGGTACGCGCGCGATATTGCGGATTGGTTTCGATGCCTTGGCGGCTGGGTGACGCGGGGATTAAAAGCCCTAACCTAGCGCTAGGGCTTCCGATGTTTTACGGCTTTTTCTCTTCGGCGGCCCGTAGCTTGTTGTCGTCGGCATGGTGCTTGACCACGCGCGCTTGCACGTGGAAAATCACCTCTTCGGCGACATTGGTGGACAAATCGCCGATGCGCTCCAGGTTGCGGCTGATGCGCAATAGCTCGAGCGCCATTTCGATGGACGTCTTGTCGGCCTTGACCAGGTTGATGGCCTCGCGGGTATTGGCCCGGTTCAACTCGTCGATGATATCGTCGGTCTCGAGCACGGTGCGGGCCAGTTGCAGGTTCTTGGTGAAAAAGCTCTCGCAGGCATCGTGCAGCATGCTCTGCCCGATATTGATCATCTTGGGCAAATCCAGCAATCCCGTCTTCTGGTGGAAGCCCGCCACGCTGATCGCCGACTGGGCGATGTTGATGCAATGATCGCCGATGCGCTCCATATCGTTGTTGATCTTCTGGATCGCGAGCATGAAGCGCAGGTCGATGGCCACCGGTTGGAACAAGGCGAAGAAATCCGCCACCCCGTGATCGATATCGATCTCCAGGTTGTTGATGGAGCGCTCATTGGCGAAGCACTTCTCCGCCAGGGTCTTGTCCTCCTCCAGGAGGGCTCGGGTCGCATAAGCCAGCGATTCCTGGGTCAGGCGCGTCATCTTCTCCAAGGTGGCCTTGAGATTGTTCAACTCTTTTTCAAAATGACGCTCCATTAATCCTCCATAGTGCGGTCGCCCGTCGAGTTCCGCAGGAACTCGGTAGGGCGGGCGCCTTTATCCGAACCTACCAGTTATATAATCTTCCGTTTGCTTTTCCTTGGGGGAGGTGAATATCCTCTCCGTGGCGTCGAATTCCACCACGGTGCCCATGTAAAAGAAAGCCGTGTAATCGCTGACCCGCGCCGCCTGCTGCATGTTGTGGGTGACGATGACTATGGTATAGGTGCTCTTCAGTTCGTAGATGAGTTCCTCGATCTTGGCGGTCGCGATGGGATCGAGGGCGCTGGCCGGCTCGTCCATCAGCAGCACCTCGGGCTCCACGGCCAGGGCGCGGGCGATGCACAGGCGCTGTTGTTGGCCGCCGGAAAGGGCCAAGGCGCTTTTCTTGAGTTCGTCCTTCACTTCGTCCCAGATGGCCGCCTTGCGCAGGCAGCTCTCCACGAGATCGTCCAGCCGGGCCTTATCGCGGATGCCGTGGATGCGCGGCCCGTAGGCGATATTGTCGTAGATGCTCTTCGGGAAGGGGTTGGACTTCTGGAAGATCATCCCCACCTTCTTGCGGAGCTGTACCTCGTCCACTTTCTTGTTGTAGACGTCCACGTTGTCCACGAATACCGAGCCTTCGATGCGCACGTTCTCGATGGTGTCGTTCATGCGGTTCAGGCTGCGCAGGAAGGTGGACTTGCCGCATCCCGAAGGCCCGATCAAGGCCGTGACCTTGTAGGCCTTCATGTCCAGGTTGATGCCCTTAAGGGCATGCTTGGAACCGTAATGCAGGTTCAGGTCCTTGGTGTAGAGCTTGGCGTAGGGCGATGCGGTTTCCATGTTGCTCCGGCAGTCTCGTGCCGATCCTGCCGGGTGCCATAAGCATCCGATAGGACCGACGCAGCTTTAAGTTATGCGAATACCCGGCGTTTGCGCAGGCGATACCTCAGAAAGATGGCGCTGAAATTAAGGGCGAAGGTGAGCAGCAACAGCACCAAGGTGGTGGCGTACTGGATGGGCATGGTCTTCTCCACGTCCGTGGACTGGGTGGTCATGATATAGAGGTGGTAGCCCAGTTCCATGAATTGATCGTTGAGGGCATGGGGCAGATGCGGCAGGAAGTAGGCGGCGCCGGTGAACAAGATGGGGGCCACTTCCCCCGCGCCCCGGGAGACGGCCAGGATGGCGCCGGTCAGGATGCCGCCCACGGAATTGGGGATGACCACCCGGCGGATGGTCTGCCATTTGGTGACGCCCAGGGCCAGGGAGGCCTCGCGCAAATCCTTGGGCACGGTTTTTATGGCCTCTTCCACGGAGACGATTACCACGGGCAGGGTCAAGAGCGCCATGGTCAGGGAGGCCCAGAGGATGTTCGGCTGCGCCCAGACCAACTTGCCGTCCGAGAACATCGCGTCCAGGCCCTTGCCGGTGAAGTTGACGAAGAAGCCCAGGCCGAAAAGCCCGAAGACGACGGCGGGGATGCCTGCCAGGGTATTGACGGCGAAGCGGATGAATTGCGCGAGCTTGGATCCCCTGGCGGTATATTCGCTCAGGTAGATGGCGGTGATGGTTCCCACGGGTACGCCCACCAAGGACATGATGACCACCAGCATGAAGGTGCCCACGATGGCGGGCATGATGCCGCCCTCGGTCATGCCCGCTTCCGGCGCATGGGTCAGGAAGGTCCAAGTGAGCTGTTGGTGGCCCCCCCAAACGATGGTCCCCATGATCCATAAAGACTCCCTATGGCCACGGCTTAGGCCCCTTTGAACTTTTTCATCAAGCGATTGCGCACGAAAAATTCGGCCACCGCATTAAGACTGAAGGAGATGACGAATAGGAGCGCGCCGACGAAGAACAGCACGCGATAATGGGTATCGCCGAAAACCACTTCAGCCATTTCGGCCCCGATAGTGGCGGAAAGGGTGCGTACCGGTTCGATGAAAGAGGGCGTCAGGAGCGCGGCGTTACCGGTGGCCATGAGCACGATCATGGTTTCGCCGAAGGCGCGGCCGAAGCCGAGGATGAGCGCGGCGAAGATGCCGGGCGTGGCCGAAGGCAAGATGACGAACAGGGCGGTCTCCCAGCGGGTGGCGCCCAAGGCCAGGCTGGCTTCCATCATCACCTTGGGCACGGCGGCCAAGGCGTCTTCCGATACGGTGTAGACGATGGGGATGACGGCCAGGGCCATGGCAACCCCGCCCACGAAGGCGTTCAGCCGGTATTGGTACCCGAACAGGTTCTGCAAAACCGAGGCCAGGATGACCAAGGCGAAGAATCCCACCACCACCGAGGGAAAGCCCGCCAGGATTTCGATGGCCGGCTTCATGCCTTCCTTGGCCCACTTGGGCGCGAACTGGGAAGTATAGAGTGCGGCGAAGATGCCGATGGGCCCGGCCAGGAGCAGGGCGATCAGGGTAACCTTGAGGCTACCCCAGAGAAGGGGCGGGATGCCGAATTTAGGCTCCAGGGAAACCGGCTGCCAGTCCTTGGCGACCAGGTCCGATGCCTTAAACGGCTTGACCTGCGTCTCCAGCTCGGGAGCCTCGGGGGTAGCGGGGGCGTTGGCATCCTCGCCATAGGTTTCTGATTGCCCTGTTGGTTCGATTTTCACGGCGGCCTGGACCTGGGCGTGGCCGGTGAACAAGGGGAGGGCTTCCTTGAATACGAAGACGAATATGAGGGTGATGAAAAGCAGGGAAACGAATGCGATGCCTTGGATGGACCGCTCGATGGCCATTTCACCCAGGCGCAAGGGCTTCTCCATGGTGAGAACCTTGCGGGAAGCGGTAGCGGCCGGCGCCTTCTCTTTAGAAGGGGAAGGCCCGGCAACCATCCCGTCGGCGGGTACGACGGGAGCGGCCCCGCTAGGGGTCTCGGACTGGGAATCGGAAGAGGCCGGGCTTTGGGACCCGGCCGGTGGCGGCGTGATCATGTAGTATCCTTTCGGGGAAGGCGGTTGCGCCTTCCCCTTCGCGGTCTTGATGTCGCCGCCCTTCTTCATCACTTGACCGGAAAGTACCCGACCTTGGTGACGATGTCTTGTCCTTCCGCGCCCAGGATCCAATCGATGTAATCCTTGAGGGCGCCGGTGGGACGGCTCTTGAGATACATGTACAGGTAACGGGACAACGGGTAGGTTCCATCCTTCACCGTCGCGGCGCTGGGAGCCACCCCGGGGGTGCCGGCGTCCTTCTTCACCTTGGCGAACTTGATGCCTTTCCCGTAGGCGGCGCCGCCGTATCCGATCCCGAACTTATCCTTGGCCACGGCGTTCACGACGGCCGCGGTTCCCGGAAGGGACTGCATGGTCGAAGTGTAATCCTTGCCCTTCAGGACGTTGTCGCGGAAGAATACGTAGGTGCCCGAGTTGTTCTCGCGCCCGTACACGATGATCTTGGCATCCGGCCCGCCAACGTCCTTCCAATTGGTGACTTCGCCGGTATAGATGGCCTTGAGCTGGTCCAGGCTCAGTTCCTCGACCGGGCTCGCGTCATTGAGGTAGACGGCCAGGCCGTCCTTCGCCGACTTGATTTCCACGCCCAGGCTCGCGAAGCGGCCTTTCAGCTGCTCGCGTTCGCTGCTCTTCATGGGACGGGAGGCGTCGCAGATGTCGGTGGTGCCGTTGATCAAGGCCGAGATGCCGGTGCCCGAACCGCCGCCGGTCACTTGGACGGTGACGTCCGGGTGGGCGTTCATATAGGCTTCGGCCCAACGCTGGGCCATGATGACCATGGTGTCCGAGCCCTTGACCGTAAGGGTGGTCTTGGCGACCGCGGCCGCGGCTAGGACGGCGATGGTGCCGGTAAGTATCGCTTTGCGCATTATCTTAAACTCCTTTTTCTTCATATCGATTTTGGATTAGTTCGGTTTCGGTTCCGTGCGGATCAGAATTTCACTTGCAAGCGCAGGGTGAACACGTTGTCGGGAATATCCTTGGTGATGGGTGTCAAAGTGTTGCTGAAGACGGTCTTGAGGGTAGCGGCGGTCTCGGGCGCCTTCTCGTTCATGGGCATATCGTAATAGGCGGTGAGGCGGGTGTTCGAATCCCAGTAGAAGTGCAGGCCGAAGCCGAGGGTTCCGTAAGCCAAGTCCGCCGCGCTCGTATTGCTGGATCCCAGCTTGATGTCGGCATCCTCCGCATCCGTATTCGGATCGAAGAAGTCGTAGCGGGCAACGGCCTGGAACCATTTCGTCAGGTTCTGGGTACCCATGAGGTACCAGCCCATGACGTTACGTTCTTCGATGGGGCCCGAGGCGCCATGGGGGGCGGCCAGGGACGTCGGGTTGTACAAGCTATTGCTGTTCTTGGGGGTGGCCACCTTGCCCCATTCGTATTCGCCCTTCAGGGAGAAACCGCCGACCACGGGCAAGTCGTAGTACAACTGGGCATCCACGCCCATGATGTTTCGATCGAAGGTCTGCAAGAGATTGCCGCCGTTGGTGGCCACGAAACCGGTATCGCCCCAGGTGAAGGAGGTATCGTTCACGCTGGTCGATTTGCCCAGGTACATGGAGAAGCCGCCGTCGATCGCAAGGTTGATATCGTTGAACGGGGCCTTGAAGCCGATACGGCCGATGTAATCGAACTCGTTGTCGATTTCGTCATATTGGCCAGGGGGGTTGGAGCCGGCCAAGGTAAGGCCGCCCATGCCCGTGAAGACGCCGCCCCGGAGATTGAAATATTGGAGGATGCCCATGTCCGATCCGGGCTCGGCGATCAGTTCCACGCCCAGATCCTTTTCCCCCGGGAAGTAGGTCTGTTCGAAGCGGGTACGCTCGGGAGCGTCGATGGAGGAGGAGGATACCGGCACTTCCCATCCGAAAGGACGGTCCATGACGCCGGCCTGGGCGGAGAAGGTCTTGAGCCAGGGTTCCATCACGGCCGCATAGGCGTCCTTAATGGAAATGCCGCTCGGAAGCATGTCGAACTCCAGGACGTACTTGCTCGTGAGCCCGGTGTAGGTGGTCTTGAGCCGGGCGCGCCGGATGTTGATGCGTTGATTGGTGTTGGGCTTGAAGTCCCCGCCGGCCTTGCTGGCGACGCCCTCGGTGTCGGCGTATTGGAACTGCGTCTGGATGTATCCGCCCACCTTCAGTTTGGAAAGGGCGTCTACGGTATTCTTGGTTTCGATATAGGACTCATTGAGCCCCTCGACCTGCCCCTTGACCTTCGACAGTTCTTCGTTCTCGCTCGGGGCTTGGGCTTGGGTGGAATCCCCCCCCTCGGCCCGGGCGGCGCCCATGGCTACGGTTAGGAGGAGGGCGGGTAGTAAGCAGCGACGCGGATGGGCCCGATCAAGGATTCCGGAAAGCTTTTCTTGACATCGGGATCGGAAATTGCGTTCTTCGCGCTTCGGCGCAGGGTAACTTACACGTTACCCATTCCCCTATCTCCCCATCCGGCCGATTTTCCGGACGCGCCGCGATCGAAGCCGCCTTCGTTTGCCTTCCGGGGAGGCAGAATAATCGATGATCAAGACGAAATGGCGGCTGCGGAATTGCAAAACCATTTCCAACCGGTTTCGGAGTCGTCCCATCGCCCCGACCGGAGCCGGGCCTTCTACCGTAACACATCCGATACGGTGACACCTGAGATACCCCGTATTGCAACGGTGTTTCGACCCGCCTTCCCGCGCCACCCCCGGGGGTTCGATGTTTATACTGTAAGCGAGCTATGAGGGAAACCGCATCCGCATGAGGAAAGGCCGCAGACCGGGCTTCTCAAGACCGGTTCCGGACCGATGTTAGAGAAAATCCTGCACGCATACCTGAAATGGACCGGCAAAGGCTACCTGGTCCGCTTCCTGGACGGGCTTTCCCATCTGGGACGGCCCGCGAGTGTGGCTTTTCCCTTGGAGCTGATGGAACAGGGCTTGGCCATCGTGTTGTCCGGGCTTTCCAATACCATGGCCATCCAGAGCAACCTGGATTGGGTTTGGCCCTTATGGGTCGAGCGCCAGCTCGATCCGGACGGGGAGGAGTTCATCCCCACCGCCATCAACCTGATCAAATCCAACCTGACCGCGCGCAATTGGACTTCGTTGGGCGTGGAGGACAGCCCGCGCGAGGCCATGATCGACCCCGTGGGGATGCTGACCTTGCAGCCCTATGGCTGGTCGGTGTTCCCCTTCCTGCGCCTGGAAGGGCGGGGATTCCAACCGCCCCGCTTGATCCCCGGTTGGCAAGCCAACCAAAAGCTGCTGGACGGGGCGCTACCCTGCGTGATCACCCGCTACGACGTGGACCCCGCGGTGGAATGGAAATCGGAGGCGGTGGCCATCTCCATCGCCGGCGAAGAGGCCGTGCATTTCACGCACATCCTGTGCAACCGATCTTCCGGCCATCTTTCCCTCCGCTTCGGATTGGCCCTGCGGCCCTACAACCCCCTCACCGTGGGACATATCAATTCCATCCGCTACCAGGATCGCATGTGGAGGGTCAACGGGCAGAACGGCCTCTTGCTGCTCGACGAACCCCAGCGCGTGGTCGTCTCCGACCGTCACCACGGGGACCCGTTGCTGCGCGACGTTTTGATCGCCGGGCGCAAGGGGCTTAAATCGAGATCGGGCATCGCCTGCGGGCAGGCGGAATGGGATCTGGAGCTTTCCCCCGGGGAAACGCGGGTCATCGAGGCCTTGGGCGTGATCGGGGGCCGGGGCGGCGCGCGGGCGGGCCAGGGCCCTTTCGCGGTCGCCACGCGCAAGCAGGCGGGCGAGGGCCGGGAGCGCCAACTACAGCGCTGGCGCGACCTGCAATCGGAAGGCCTGCGGGTGAAGCTGCCCGAAGCGCGCCTGGAAGAAGCCTTCCAGGCGGTCAAGAACCATTTGCATGTTTTCGACGACGGCGATCATTTCTCGCCGGGAACCTTCTTGTACCATAATCATTGGTTCCGCGATTCCGCTTTCATCGCCTTGGCCTTCGAGAACATGGGCCTGGCGGCGAAAGCGGAGCCGAAGTTGCTGCGCTACCCCCGCCTGCAAACGCGCGACGGGTTCTTCAGGAGCCAACGGGGCGAGTGGGACAGCAACGGCGAGGCCATGTGGACCCTGGTGAACCACGTGCGCCTGGGAGCCGATCCGCGGTTCCTGGAGGGATGCTACGCCTCTTTGATGAAGGGCGCGAGGTGGATCGAGCGGATGCGCTCGCGATCGCGCGGAACGCCTTCTCCCCACTACGGCCTGCTTCCCGCCGGATTCTCCGCGGAGCATTTCGGACCCAACGACCATTATTATTGGGACAACCTGTGGGCCTTGGCCGGATTGGAAAGCGCGCGTTGGGCGGCCCGCCAGTTGGGCCGCGCCAAGGATTCGGAACGCTTGGCGGCCGTGATCGACGATTACCGCGGGGATCTGGAAGCCTCCATGGATTGGGCCTTCAAGAAAAACGGGGGCCGGGCCCTGCCTTGCTCTCCCTATCGCTCCCTGGATTCCGCCGCCATCGGCAACCTGGTGGGCATTTCCCCGCTGGAGGTGATCGATCCCGCGGCGCCCTGGGTGGGCGGCACCCTCGAATTTCTGCTCGAGAACAACCTGCGCGACGGGATGTTCTTCCAGCGCATCGTACATACCGGCCTCAATCCTTACCTGACCGTGCAATTGGCCCGGGCCCTGATGTCCCGGGGCGATGCGCGCTGGTTCGGCCTATTGGAAGCCTTGCTCGAAAGGGCCACGCCGACCTGGACCTGGCCGGAGGCCATCCATCCGCGCGTGCACGGGGGTTGCATGGGCGACGGCGATCATGGTTGGGCGGCGGCCGAGTTCCTGAACCTGGTGCGGGACATGCTCGTGAACGATCGGGGCGGCATCGTGCGCTTGGCGGAGGCGATTCCCGCCCGTTGGTACAAGCCCGGGATGCATACGGAAGCCACCGGAGCGCCTACCCGCTTCGGAACGGTGAACTTCACGCTGCGCCAGGGACCGGTGGCCGGCCATTTGTCCTGGACGGTGCGGCGCGCGCCGCATCAGCCCGCCGCTCCCTTGTATTTCAACCTCCCGCTCGCCTCCGGCCTCGCGCCCGAATTCCCTTGCCCGGTGGAATCGGGAAGCTACCGCATCGCCCTTACGGGGGATACGGGGAGCCTCATCTTCCCCAGCGCCCGCCGCGCCGAAAGCGCCGCCGGGCCGGGACCCTCCCAACAAAGGATTTTGCATGCTTGAAGCCCGAGAATTCCGAGCCCGCATCCGCGGGGACCTGGAGGCCTACGTCCGCCACGCCGAGACCGGACTGGCGCGCGGGCAGGAGGATGATATCCTCCGCATCGATCTGCATTGCCACGATCGCAATAGCGACGTGCCCGACGAGACCTTGGCCCGTATCCTGCGCGTACCGGAAACCTGGCTGCCCACCGCCAGGTTATTGCGTACGCTCAAGGCCAACGGGGCGGACGCCCTCACGGTGACCAACCACAACAACGCCCGCAGCTGCTGGGAGGCCCGGGATCGCGACGTGGACATCCTGTCCGGCGCGGAGTTCAGTTGCACCCTGCCCGATCTGGACGTGGGCATCCACGTGCTGACCTACGGGTTCACGCCCGCGCAGGAAAGCAAGCTCATCCGCTTGCGCAAGAACTTGTACCGCTTCCTGGAGTTCACCACCGCCGAGGACATCCCCACCGTGCTGGCGCATCCGCTCAACTTCTTCAGCCCCAAGGGCCTGCCCTCGCTGGAACTGATGGACCGCTTCGCCGTGCTCTTCGAGCGTTTCGAAGGCGTGAACGGCCAGCGCGACGGCTGGCAGAACGTATTGACCTTGGCCTGGATCGAGGGATTGGACGAGGAAGCCATCGAGCTCGCCGGCAAGCGCGTTGGCATCCGCCCGGACGCCTTCTGCCGCAGGCCTTATGCCAAGCGCCTCACGGGCGGATCGGATTGCCATTTCGGGATGTTCGCCGGATCTACGGGGACCTTGCTCAAGGTGCCCGGCTGGCGGTCGGAGCGAGGGAACCTGGCTCCGCTGGTATTGGAAGCGTTGCGGAACGGGGAATCGGCTCCCTACGGCGCCCACTGCGAGGAAGAGAAACTGAACGTCGCCTTCCTGGAATACTTCTGCCAATTCGCCCTGCATATGGAGGATCCCGGACTGCTGCGACTGCTACTGCACCGCGGCACCACCGCCGAAAAGCTGCAGGCCCTGGCCCTCGCCAACGGCATGTTCGAACTCCGGCGCCATCGATATACGTCGCGCTTCCTAGGCCTGTTCCATGAGTGCCTGCAAGGCCGCAAGCCCGGATGGTTCGTCCAGATGATGGCGAGCCCGGCCTACAAGCCTTTGCTCGCCAAGATGGAGTCCATCGCCGCCGCGCGGGCGCACTCTCCCGAGCGCCTCGTGGCCGAATTGGGAACGGCCCTGCCCGGTATGGTCAACCAGCTCACGGCGCTGCTGACCGATCGGATCAAGGAGAAGGTGCGCAAGCTGGATGCCAGCGGGGCCAAGCCCGGCTTCGCCGAAATCCTGGGCAAGATCGAATTGCCCGTGCACGTGCGCGCCTTGTTCGGCCAAGAGCCTTCCACTCGGCCCAAGGATCAAAGCGGCGTTGACCTGGGGAAGGTGAGCGATGGCCTACCCTTCCCGGCCCTGGCGGCCGCCGCCTTATGCGGCTCCGCTTTCGCGGCGTCGAAAGTATTGTACGGCAAGCGCCCTTTCCTGGACGGCTTCGCCCGGCGCCTGGGCCGCTACGAGCATCCGCGCCGGGCCCTGTGGATCACCGACACCCTCGAGGATAAGAATGGCGTCTCCCACGTGCTCCAGGCCATGTTGGGCGAGGCCCGCCGCCGCGATCTGCCCATCGATTTCCTGGCCTGCGCCACCGGCAAACCGGGCGGGCTGCAAACCGGATCGCATCTCACGCTCATGCCCGCGATCTCGGAATTCACCCTTCCCTTCTACGCCGATCAGGTCATCCGCCTGCCGGGCTTGCTGGATTTGCAGAAGGTCTTCCTGGAAGGGGGCTACGACCGCATCATCTGCTCGACCGAAGCTCCCATGGGCCTTTTGGCCCTTTACCTGAAGCATGCCTTCAACGTACCGGCCTATTTCTACACGCATTCGGACTGGCTCGACTTCGCGCGGCGCGTGCTGCGCTACGATAAGAAGAAGGTCGATCGCTTGCGCCGCTTCCTGCGGGCCTTCTACCGCCGCTTCGACGGCGTGTTCTTACTCAACGCGGAACAGCGCGACAGCTTCGCCTCTTCGGCCATGGGGCTCGCGCCCGATCGCTTGTACCTGACCGCGCATTGGGCCGATGCGCGCTTCCACCCGCGCGCGATCGGCGCGATCGAAAAGGCCGAAATCTTCCCGGGCCAAGGCCCCGTGCTCCTCTACGCGGGACGCTTGAGCGAAGAGAAAGGGGTGATGGATCTACCGGACATTTTCCGTAAGATCAAGGAACGGATCCCGGGCGCGCGGCTGGCCCTGGCGGGCACCGGGCCTTGCCTCGATCGTCTCAAGGCCGCACTACCCGAGGCGATCTTCCTGGGTTGGGTGGGTCCAGATCGATTGGCCGAGGCCTACTCCGCCGCCGATCTGCTCTTGCTCCCCTCGTGGTTCGACACGTTCTCCTGTTCGCTCTTGGAAGCCCTCGGCTGCGGGCTTCCCGCCCTGGCCTTCGACACCAAGGGCCCGCGGGACATCCTGGCGGGGGAGAGCGGAGGGCTGTTGGCGGAATCCCCTGCGCAGATGGCGGATCTGGCGGCGCGCCTATTGGAGGATCCCGAACGGATGCGCATCCTCAAGACCCGTGCGCTGGAACGCGCGGCCGAGTATCGACCGGTACCGATCATGGACGGCATGTTGCGCGATCTGGGATTGTCGGAAACGGAACGGGTCGCACCGGCCCCCTCGCGGGGCCGGACCCGCAAGCCTCCGCGTGGGGAATCGGTTCCCTCGGGGGAGCCGGCCTTCCTGGGGGAATTGCTGGCCTTGATGGAAACCTGAAAACGGACACGCGATTCGTCGCTCCACGTTTCGTGGACCTGCATGTGCATCGGGACTTGCCCTGGGTCGGCGCCGCCTGGCGCCTTAGGGTCCAGGAATTCCGATTGGAATCTCTGGATCGCGTGGATGTTCCTTTCCCGACGGCTCCGGCGCGGATAGGCGAAGACGGTGCGGTGACGCCCGGCGTTTTCGGGGTCGCCTTCTACCGCACCTATCTGCTGCGACCCGCGAGGGCGCGGCGGGAGCTGTTCGCCTCCCTGGCGCGCTTCCGCCGCACGCTGGCATCCGCGGGCGCGCGCATCCTGGAAAGCCGTGCCGACCTGGAAGCGGGCGGTTACGATGACGGCCCAGTGCACCCTTCCCCGCACCGTCCCTCGTACGATGCAGTACAGGTTCCCGCCCACGGAGAAACCTTCCTGCTGTGCGTGGAATCCCTGCGTTACCTGCGGGATCCCATCGACGTGCGGCGACTCTGGGACCTGGGGGTGCGCTCGCTCCAGCCCATCCATTTCCTGGATACCTCCTGGGGCGGATCCTCGCGGGAGGGGTTCCTGCCGTCGGGCCGGGGCGGTCTGACGCCATTGGGTCGCGCCATGTTGGCCGAAATGGCCAAGGTGGGGATGATTTTGGATCTGGCGCATATGAACTCGCGTACGGCGCGGGAATGCCTGGAAGCCTATCCGGGGCCTGTCTTCTGTTCGCATACCGGTTTTTCGGGAGTGAAGCGTAGCGCGCGTAACCTGGATGCCATCCCGCGCGGGAGGCCTGGACGAGGGCCTTTTGCGCGACAGCCCATGCCCTGGCGGAGCTGGCCCCCGAAGGACGGACGCTGGTGGCGGTGGGATCGGACCGCGGCGCGCCCATCCAGGCGCCGTCTTGGTTCTTTTCGGCCGGGCATTTGGAGGAGATCGCCGCCGAACTGGTCCGAGGCGGATGGAGCGATGCGGAAGCCCAGGGGTTTCTGGCCGGGAATGCTTTGGATTTCCTGCGGCGATCCCTGCCTATATCTTGAACGGATGACGCTCCAATCACTCGCCTCATGCTTAGCATACGGTTTGTGCCTAGATTTATTTTCGGGCCAATCGGGTTTCCGCTACCCACCCAACGAACTACTGCTAGGAGCCGCTAAAATATGCCCAATAGAATCCAGGTCCGTTGGATAGCCTGCACCTTGCCGCTTTGGCTTGCCTTGATGGGATGCGACCCATTGCGCGGAAGCGGGTGCACCTGCTCATTGGAAGACCGGGTCAACGTCTGCGCGAAAGGCA
Organism: Fibrobacterota bacterium; assembly: GCA_019509785.1. Taxonomy (NCBI): domain Bacteria; kingdom Pseudomonadati; phylum Fibrobacterota; species Fibrobacterota bacterium. Next base: position 37,596 of record JAEKLQ010000069.1, read on the forward strand.
AATACGATGGAATGGAATCCGTCTCCTACCGCCGGGAACGCGGCAACGGAGGGCTGGATAGCGTGTCTTCCGGCAGTCCGCGTTGTTTCGATGAGCTTTCCGGCAGGCAGCGCATCCTGGTTTACGAGAACGGCGCCCTCATCGATTCCTCGGCATGGTTCACCTTGCGGACGGTCGACTGCTGCCATGGGGAAGCCAAAACCGTCATTTTCTGATTGAGCCGTTGATCGCGGGCATCCCCAAAAACCGTGGCGCGCCAATGGCGCTCCCGGGGAAGCTACTTTGGCGCGCCAAGGATTCGCATTGGCGAGCCACCGAGGCGCTTCATTTGCGATTTCTGAGCGCTACATTGGCGCGTCATCGGGGGCTACATTGGCGCGCCGCGCCCAGATCGACCACATGGGGAAACGCCAAGGTTACCCCCTCGGCGCTGAGCGGCAGACGCACGTAGCGCCGGCGCTTCCAATCCTCCCAGAGGTCCAGGCTGTTTTCCGAGAGTAGCCACCCATCCTGGCCCCCCAACAAGGCGAACCAATTCCCGTCGGGGTCGGAGAGATCGGAAATGTGGCGGGCCACCGCGCCGTAGGTGACCGCGTGCGGGCCTGCCGAAACGGGATGCGCGGACTTGTGCACCGTCTGGGCCGAACCATCGGCAGGGGCGTCGTCGAATACGAAGAGGCGACCGATGGTAGGTAACGCGCGCAATGGGTGCGCGGGCCGCAACCGGTGCAGGAGGCCCCAGGCGGGGCGCCTGCGCCAGGCGGAATAGGCCTTATCCACGCCCGCCTCCAGGGCCTCGAGCAACTTGGGGCCGGGCTCCCGCGCCAGCTCTTCTTCCAAAACCCGATAGGCCGCCTCCGAGGCCAGCAGGTATTTGGCCAAGGCCTTCCCGTACCCGACCTCCAGATGCGGCAAGGCGAAATGGTATAGGATGAGTTGGAAGGCCGCCGCGCCCCGGGAGTTGGATTTGTAATCGCCGTCCCACTCCGCCAGGCACCGGAGCATCATGGGTAGTCCGCTTTTCCCTCTAGCGGCCCCGCCACCGCGGGAGGCGGAAGTCTGCCCGATGCGCAGTGAAAGCAGATGGCGCAGCCGATCGCATGAGGATGAATGCACGTCGGCCTGTATGGCCTTGATCCTTTCCAGGCCCAATTCGCGGGTCCCAAGCAGCAAGGCCCGGATGCGCTCATGGCGGTCGCCGGGAGGGAAGAGATAACCGATGGGGAAGCCGGTATCGGCCGGCAGGTTGTTGGCCGAGACCACGCATCCATCGGCGGGATCGAACAAGCCCGGCAAGCCGGCGGAATCGGCCAGGGATCGCCAGGCCCGATCGGAATCGGCGGGGGAAACCAGGAGATCGGCGGGGGCTCCCTGGCGCCGCCGCGGCAGGCGCACCGCCATCAATTGCCCCACGTGCCCGTCGGCGTCTGCATATACCACGTTCATGCCAGACACCGCGTAGGTGGCGAAGGCGGCGCGGAACTCCTCCCAGCCGCGGGATCGGCTGGCGGCCAGGAAGGCGGAGATCTCGTCGCTGGGCGAATGGCCCATCCAGCGCAGGCATATGGGCGGCCCCCGGTAACGCGCAAGATACGGTGCGTCGCTGATGACCGGGCCGTAAGCGGTCTCGCGAAGGCGGGCCTCCACGGGAAACCAGCCGCGCACGCGTATGATCTCGCGCCGCTCGTTGAAGGCGGACGCGGGCAGTCCGCCTGCGTCCACGAGATCGCTGCTGGCGGCGTACATATTGGTCGCGCCCCAGGCCACGCGCGGATTGCGGCCCAGGCCCACGAAAGGCAAGCCCGGCAGCATCAGCCCGACCACATGGTAAGAGGGCGATTTATACCCCGCCAAAAGCCACATGTTCGGGAACATCACGCTTAGGTGCGGATCGCTGGCCAACCAAGCCTTGCCGTCGCGCGCGCGCGCCGCGAAGGAATTGCTGCCGCTCCGGATCATGCTGCCCAATAGCCGCGGCAGGTAGGCGTCCCAGCCTTCCGGCGTGAAACTGGCCGGCGAGGCATAGCCCAGTTCTAGGATGCTGCCCCAGACCGCGCGCCAGGCATGCGCGTCCCGCAGCCCAAGGATATCCATCCAAAGCACCCAGTTCACGTCGGCGCCGGCGAGGCGGGAAACCAGCAGCACGTCGTCCATGCTCCAATCGCGTACGGGAATGCGCAGCAGGGTGAACTCCAAGGGACGGCGGCGCATGCCGCGCTGATAGGTATTGACCCCGGCCACGTAGGCCTCGATCCAGGCGCGCGTTCCGGGCGGCAGCGAGGCGCGCATGCCCTCCAAGGCCTTCCCTAACCCGAGGCTGCGCAGGGAATGATCGAAAGCGACGGCCGAAGGGCCCAACAGTTCGGCCAGGCGGCCCTGGGACAGGCGGCGCGTGATCTCCATCTGTCCCAGGCGCAAATGCGCGTGCAGCGCCCCTAAGGCCACGGCCGCGTCCCGATCGGTTTCCGCCTCCACGAACGGGATCTGATGATCGTCGAAGCGCACGCGCACAGGCTTTTCCAGGGGCAGCCCCGCGGTCGCGGCGATGAAATCGTCCAGGCGCGCGCGCAAGGAAACGCGCGGGCCGCGCAGGCGCCGCGGCAGGTCGAGCAAGCGCAGCAAGTGCGGCACGCCGATGACGATCAAGGCGGGAAACAATCTGGCCGCGCCGGCCAGCCATCGCCTCAAGCCAATGCCTCCGCCGCGCCCACCGCCCGCAAAGCCGCGGCGGCCCGGTCCGCGAGGGCGCCGGACCCCTCCAGGGCGTCCAGGCGTTCGGCCACCGCGGCGCGCAAAGCCGCCGCCAAGGCTTTCCGATCGGGATGGGTGACCGTTTCGGGCGCGAAAGAGAGATCGGCGCGCATGCCCGGCATGCGGAAGAGCGCCAGGAAATGAGGCAGGAATTCGGCTTCGCCCCACCAGGCCATGCTCAAGGCGGCGGGAGGATGCCCCTCGGGAGCGCGGTAGCGGAGGGCGGCGGCGTAGACCGGCAGGCCAGCGGCCGCGGGATACGCGAGCAGCGGAGAGCGGAACGGGCCGACCTCGAAACCCGGCGAGCTGGTGCCCTCGGGGAATACGACCAGGCCGCCGCCGGCGGCGAAATGGCCCGCCACCGAGCGGGACACGCGCTCGGCATCCCGTTGCGAGCCGCGGTCCACGTACAAGGTGCCCGCCAGGTTGGCCAAGAGCCCTAGGCCCGGCCAGCCCGCCACCTCCTTCTTGGAGACGAAGGTGACGGGGACCTGCGATGCCAGCACGGCGATGTCGAGATAGCCCAAATGATTGGCGACGAGATAGCAGGGAGGCCGGGGAGGGCGGCCATGCACGCGCAACTCCACGCCCAGGATCCGCAACACGCCCCGGCTCCACGCCTGCGTGAATTGGGCCGCCACCGCGGGCCGGGCGGACATGGGAACGGGAATCCGGCGGATCACCCAAGCGACTATGATTATCGCCGACCACGATACGAATGCGGCCAGCCGGGCCCCCGTTTCGGGAAGGCTCCGGCGGCGCGGGCGCGGGATTTTCAAACCAGCATTTTCCGGTACACGCCCGCGGGCATTTCCTGGGTATCCACCATGACCAGGAAATCGATGGTCTTGAAGCGCCGGTCCAGCGCGGGCTCGCCGCATACCAATCCGCCCAGGTTTAAGTAACCCTGGAACAAGCGCGGGATCTCGGGACGTACGGCGTCGAGGACGGCGATGGGCCCGGTCTCGCACAGGTATTCGGGCAATGGCAGGGCCCGCAGGGAAGGATGCATCAGATCGAGGGCGGCGAGATGGCGGAACAGGGCGATGCCTTCGGCCGGATCCTGGCTGGTGAGCGAGCAGCAGCCGAACAGGTAGCGCTTGCCGTTCCAGTCCATATAGCGCGCCAGGCCTTTCCAGAGCAATTGCAGAACGCGTCCGTTACGGTGTTCGCGGTGGATGCAGGCGCGTCCGACTTCGACGCAGCGGTTGGTGAATTCCTCCGGGAAGGCGGAGAGATCGAATTCCTGGGCGGAATAAAAACCCCCGCGCAAGGAAGCCATCGATCCGGTCTGGATGCGATAGGTTCCGACCGCTTGGCCGGTGGAACGGCGCTCCACCATCAGGTGATGGCATTGCGCGTCGAATTCGTCCACGTCGCGATGGGTGCGGTAAGACGCGTCCAGGCCCTCGTTAAGCTCCAGGTTGTAGACCTCGAAGCGCAGTCGGCAGACGGCGTTCAGATCGCGTTGATCCTTCGCGAAGCGGAGCAGGTAATCGCCGGACTCCTGCAGCAAAGGCGGAATGCCGCCCGCGTTGCAGGGATAGTTCCGGAGCGCTATCGGCAACGCCTCGGGCTCCGCGGGCGCGGAAGCGGGCAAGTCGATGGGCTTTTGCGTCAAGATGGTTTCCATGCCAATCCCCTTTCGGTGCTGCGGGCGCCGGTCCGGATCGATTCCGCCGGCGTCGTGGGAAAGGGTACCTGGGCCGGGTTCGGATCTTGTTTCACCCCGATTGCCGTCTTGTTCAATCCCCTCGACGGAGCAGGCGCAAGAACGGATACGATGGGCGAAATCCTTACTGGAACATTCCGCAAGCGCGCTGAAACGCATCGGCAAAGGGAACGCATTGCGGGATACGTATCCTGATTCGAATGGCTCGGAGGTTCCCCATGAGGTTCAGAAGTGGTCTCATCCCGTTTTCCGCCCTGGCGCTCCTGATTCTGGCGGGCTGCGAACGCGTCCGGATCCGTGAACATGCCTATCCCGATGGAACGCCCAAGTCCCGCGAAGGTTTCGTGATCCGCCACGGCGATACCCTGCCCCAGGGCCTGCGGACCACTTGGTATCCGAACGGCCAGCGGGAATCGGTGGAAGCCTACGTCGATGGGTATCTCCAAGGTTACTCCCTCCATTGGAATCCGAACGGGCGACTGCGGTCGGTGGAACGCTTTTCCGACGGCGAGCGCGACGGCCAGGCCAAGTTCTGGGACGAGGACGGGGGCCTGGTCGCTTGCTACGACTGCAAGGCCCGCGACTGCCTGCTGGCCTCCTCCCGGAATCCGGAACCGGAGCGGCTGGTGGCCCGTCCCGTCGGTCCTAACGGCGACGGCCCGTAAAGCTCGTCCCAAAATCGATACCCGGGGGAGGCCCACGGGCCCCCTGAAACCTGGCCGAAACATCCCCCTTTTATCTTTCCCCGCACTTCGGGAGCTTTTTCCATGTCCCAACATCCCACCCTGTTGCCCGGCGATGCCCGTTACATCGATCGCGATTTCTCATGGCTCGCTTTCAACCGCCGCGTGCTCGCGGAGGCGCGCGCCGCTGAAAACCCCCTGCTGGAGCGGCTCAAGTTCCTTTCCATCGTAGCCAATAACCTCGATGAATTCTTCGAGGTGCGCGTAGCGGGATTATTGCAGAAGGTGGAATCGGGCGTGCCCGTCGACGGAATCGCCGCGCTCGACTGCCGCGAGAAGCTGATGGGCCTTTTGCGGGTGGTGCATGCCATGGTGGCCCAGCAATACCGGTGCTGGAACGATGAACTGATCCCGGAGCTGCGCGCCAAGGGACTGCACATCTTGGGCCAAGCGGAATTGGGCCCCGCCGATATCTCCGAGCTGCGGCTCCGCTTCCAACGGGAGATTTACCCCCTCCTCACGCCCATCAAGGTCGATCCCGCGCATCCCTTCCCCTGGGTGCTCAACAAGGCCCTGTGCCTGGGCGTCTGGCTGGAGGAAGAGGGCCCAGTCGCCCGCGGCGGCCTGGGCGTTGTCGCCATCCCCAGGGCCTTGCCGCGCGTGCTGCCTTTGCCGGCCCAAGGCAAGGGCCACCGCTACGTATTCATCTACGACGTCATCAAGCTTTTCCTGGGGGAATTGTTCCGCGGTTACCGCATCCGCGGTTGCGCCAGTTTCCGGGTGACGCGCAACAGCAACCTCTACCTCAACGAGGACGCCAGCAATCTGCTGGAAACGGTGGAGACGGTGGTGCACAATCGCCGCAAGGGCAACGTGGTCCGCCTGGAGATCGAAGAGGAAACGCCCGCGCGCATTCGCCGCGGCTTGATGGAAACCTTCGACCTGGAGCCGGAACTGGTGTTCAGCGCGCCCGGCCCCGTCAACCTCAACCGCCTGATGGGCCTGTACCAGATGGCGCCCATGGGCGAATTGAAGTTCCCTCCGCATGTGCCTAAGCCCGTATTCCTGGGCCGCGAGCCGCAGGACATCTTCGCGCGCCTGCGCGGGCGCGACGTGATGCTCCATCATCCCTTCGAATCCTACGATCCCGTGGTCGAGTTCATCCGCGCCGCCGCCCGCGATCCCGACGTGCTTTGCATCAAGCAGACCCTCTACCGTACCAGCGCCGAATCGCCCGTCATGTACGCCCTCCTGGAGGCCGCGGAGCAAGGCAAGGAAGTGACCGCCGTGGTGGAACTGCAAGCCCGCTTCGACGAAAAGTCCAACATCCAATGGGCCCGGCAACTCCAGGACAAGGGCGGCACCGTCGTGTACGGGCTGGTGGGCCTCAAGACCCATTGCAAGCTGGCGCTGATACTGCGCCGCGAATCCGGCGCGGGCTCGGAGGGCCGCATCCGCGAATACGCCCACGTGGGCACGGGCAATTACCATCCCGGCACCGCGCGGCTCTATACCGACCTCAGCCTATTCACCGCCGAACCCACCCTCGTCTCCGACATCGCTTCGGTGTTCAATTACCTTACCTCGCATTCCCGTACGCCAACGTTCGCGCGCGCCCTGGTAGGGCCGATCAATTTCCTGGAAGAGACGTTGCGGCTCATCCGGGAGGAAGAGAAGAACGCCCGCGAAGGCCGGCCCGCGGCCATCGACGCCAAGATGAATGCCCTCATCGATCGCGAAGTCATCGAAGCCCTCTATTCCGCCTCGCAGGCCGGCGTGCGCATCCGCCTGTTGGTGCGCGGCATTTGCGCCCTGCGGCCCGGGGTGAAGGGCATGAGCGAGAACGTGGAAGTGCGCAGCATCCTGGGTCGGTTCCTGGAGCATAGCCGCATCTTCCGCTTCGCCAACGGGGGCGACTCCGTCCATTTCATCGGCAGCGGCGATTGGATGACGCGGAATTTGCGCGAGCGGGTGGAAGTGATCGTACCCATCGCCGATCCGGAGATCAAAGCGCGCCTGGACGAGATCCTGCGCGTGTATTGGGAGGACACCGCCAAAGCCCTGGTGATGCATCCGGGCGGAGGCTTCGCACGGGTGGCCTCCCGAGATGCCGGTGCGCGCGAGGGCAAAGATCGTTTCGAGGCGCAGGCCTGGCTCATGATGCATCCCGAAAGCCTGCCCTCGGAAAACCGGGCGGAAGAACGGGCGGAAAAGCACGAGGAAGCGCGGCCGGAAAACCAGCCGCCGGTCCCGGGAATGATCGCCCTGCCCGGCGCGCAAGGCCTGCCGGAGAGGTCCGCCAAAGCCTATATTGGGTCCTGATGGACCTGCTACTGGTGCGCCATGGCTTGGCGGGCAAAGCCGATCCCGAAGTTTGGCCGGATGATGATCTGCGCCCTTTGACTCCGAAGGGCCGTAAGGCTTTCAAGGCCGCCGCAAAAGGGTTGAAGCGCGCCGGACCCTTCCCCTCCCTGATCCTGACCAGCCCGTCCCTGCGTACGCGCGAGACCGCCGTCATCCTGGCCAAGGTCTTGGGATTGGGCGGACGCAGGCTCAAGGATTGGGACGCCCTGCATCACGGACACTCGCCGGAGAAGGCCCTCTCGCTCCTAGCGCGGCAACGGCTGCCGAAGATGGCCGCCTTGGTGGGCCACGAGCCCTGGCTGGGGGAATTCCTATCGCTCCTGATCTGCGGCCGAGCGGATGCGGGCTTAGGGTTCGAGAAGGGCGGGGCGGCTTGGGTGGAGATCCCGCCGAGTGGAAAAGCCAAAGGGCGCGGCCGTCTGCATTGGCTGCTGACCCAGGACCAACTCGCGACCTTGGGATGATGCGATGAAAGGATGCGGGGAAACGCGCGCGCGAATAGGTAGAATGGGATCATGCTGATCCGCATCGTCGACATAGGCAGCAACTCGGTCAAATCCTCCGTCTACGCGGTCGAGAAACAGGACCATAAGCTGCTGGCCAAGGACAAGCTCCCCTTCTCCCTGGGGGAAGAGGTATTCGCGACCGGGAACATCACGGAGTCCGCCCAGGACAAGGTGGCGCGCTTCATTTCCGATCTGCCGGACGCGGTGGGCGGGGTCAAGGTGCACTTCACTTTCATTCTGGCGACGTCGGCGGTACGCTCGGCGCGCAACAAGGAAGCCTTCGCGCGCCGCGTCGAGGCCAAGACCGGCACCGCGCTCCGCATCCTCAGCGGCGACGAAGAATCCTTCCTCATCCATATGGGGATCGCCAGCACCGCCGATGCGGGCAATAACGAGATCATCAAGACCATCGATATCGGCGGGGGCAGCGCCGAAATCAGCTGGAGCCGCGGCTTCGAGTACCTGGCGGGCCACAGTTTCGATCTGGGCGCCATCCGCCTGGCCCAGCGCTTCCTGAAGGGGAAGACCTTTTCGCGCGAGAGCTACGAACTCATCTACGAGCACTGCAAGCAGGAATTCAAGACGCGTTACTCCCTGATCGCCCCGCCGCCTTCGCAACGCGCCTTCGGCAGCTCGGGCAACCTGCGCGCCATCCAGCGCATGGTCCAAAACGTACGCGGCGGCCCTTTCCTCAAGCTCATGCCCGAAATCACCATCGGCAGCCTGGAGGACGTGGCCGAACTGGCCATGGGCAAATCGGCCCAAGGCCTGCAAAGCCTGTTCGACATTTCCCTGGACCGGGCGCGCATCATCATGCCGGCCGTAGTGGTGCTGGCCGCCAGCATGCGCTGGTTCGGCATCCCGCGGCTGTCCGTGAGCGAAGCCGGGCTTCGCGAAGGCGCGGCTTATTGGTGGAGCCGTCACGGGCATCTCAACCTTCCCTTCGAAGCCGCCGCCCACGAGCCGGCGGAGAAACGCTGATGGACTCCCAAGCGCCTGGGACAGCGGCCCCGCCGCCGAATGCGGGTCCCGTCCAGAACGGGACGGCCAGGAACGAGACCGCGGCCAATGGAACCAGACCTGTTCCCGCCTCTGCCGCCGCTCCCGCCGTTCCCGATTACCAGGGCAAAAACGCCTTCATCGATCGCGAGCTGTCCTGGCTCGAGTTCAACCAACGCGTGCTGGAAGAAGCCCAGGACCCGGCCAATCCCCTCTTGGAACGCATCCGCTTCCTGGCCATCGCCGCCAACAACCTGGACGAGTTTTTCGAGGTGCGCGTCGCCCGCCTTTTGCAAATGGTGGAATCGGGCGTACCCGTCGACGGCATCGCCGGCCTCGACACCGCGGCCAAGCTGGAGGCCATCCTCAGGGCCTGCCATAAATCGGTGAAGTCGCAATTCAAATGCTGGAACGAGGAGCTGCTGCCCCGCCTGAGCGAGCACAACGTTCACGTGAAAACCATGGCCTCGCTGGGCAAGGAAGAGGAAAAGCAGGTGCACGCGTATTTCCGCAAGGAAATCTATCCACTGCTCACCCCTATCAAGGTCGATCCCGCCCATCCTTTCCCCTGGGTGCTCAACAAGGCGCTGTGCCTGTTGGCCCTGCTCAAGGAAGATAAGCGACGCGAGGTCCTCGGCGTAGTCACCATTCCCCGCAGCCTGCCGCGGCTCATCAACGTGCCCGTCAAGGAAAAAGGCTGGAGCTTCCTTTTCATCCACGACGTGGTGCAGCATTACCTGCAGGAACTCTTCAGGGGCTACGTCATCCGCGCCAGCACGCCCTTCCGTTGCACGCGCAACAGCAACCTCTACGCCGAGGACGAGGAGGCGGGCAGCCTCATCGACGCGGTCGAGGCGGTGGTCCTGAACCGTCGCCGCGGGGACGTCGTACGCCTGGAGATCGACAAGAACGCCTCCAAGCGCATGATCGATACCCTGGTGCGCATCTTCGACGTGGAAGCGGGGCAGATCTTCAAGGTGGACGGCCCGGTGAACCTCAACCGCCTGGCCAGCCTCTACAACATGATCCCGCTCGCCCATCTCAAGTACCCTCCTTTGCATCCCAGCCACGCCACCCATTTCGCCGAACCCGAGGATATCTTCCACGAGATGCGCCAACGCGACATCCTGTTGCATCATCCATTCGACTCGTACGATCCCGTGGTCGGCTTCATCCAGGCGGCGGCCGGCGATCCCCGCGTGGCGGTGATCAAACAGACCCTGTACCGCACCAACCAGGATTCGCCCGTCATGTACGCCTTGCAGGAGGCCGCGGAGCAGGGCAAGGAAGTGATCGCGGTGGTGGAGTTGAAGGCCCGCTTCGACGAGAAGTCGAACATCCAATGGGCGCGGCAGCTGGAGGAAAAAGGCGGAACCGTCGTGTACGGGCTGGTGGGCCTGAAAACCCATTGCAAGCTCTCGCTCGCTATCCGCAAGGAGGATACCGGTTTCGTCAGCTACGCCCACGTGGGCACGGGCAATTACAATCCCGAGACCGCGCGCAGCTACACCGATCTGAGCATGCTGACCAGCGATCCCGAGATTACCGGAGGCGTATCCGAGGTCTTCAATTTCCTGACCTCGCATTCGCGGCCCGAATTCCAGGGCCTCCAGGTGGGCCCGGTCAATTTCCTCTCCGAGACCTTGCGCCGCATCCGCATCGAAGCCGATGCCGCCCGCGCCGGCAAGCCCGCCGCCATCACCGCCAAGATGAATTCCCTGTTGGACAAGGAAGTGATCGAGGCCCTATATGAAGCCTCCCGGGCCGGCGTGGCCATCCGCTTGATAGTGCGCGGGACCTGCGCCTTGCGGCCGGGGGCGAAGGGATTCTCCGAGAACATCCAGGTGAAAAGCGTGGTGGGCCGCTTCCTGGAGCATAGCCGCATCTTCCACTTCCGGAACGAAGCGGGGAACGCGCCGGCGGTCTTCATCGGCAGCGGCGATTGGATGGAACGCAACCTGCGCGAACGCGTGGAAGTGGCCATCCCCATCAAGGATGCCGCCTTGGTACGCCAGATCGAAGACATCCTCACCTTGTATTGGGCCGATACCGCCAAGTCCCGTTGGATGCGCGCCGACGGGGCCTATACGCGCGCCGCCCCGGCTCCCCAGGCGGGCGAAGGGTTGTTCAATACGCAGGAATGGCTGGTCCGCCGGGCCGAGAGCCCCGACGCCCCCTTTCCCGCCGTCCCCCGCATTTTCCCCGATCGCGTTCCCCCCGCCGATCGCGCTTCCGAGGCCGATAGCCTCGAACCCTCCCGTTGACGCGCCCGCGCGCCCCCATTCCCCCGCGTTTCCCGGAACATTCCTTCCCGAACGGCGTTGGTATGCCGTGGGATGGAAATGGGATGATCCAGTGGGGTCCAGTGGGGGCACGATATGGAAAAAGTCCCAATCCGGAAAATCACTTGCGCGTTCGTCCTGGTTTCATGCCTGGCTTCCATCGCGCGCGCCGAAGGCATCGACTTCGAAAGCGCCGCCTATACGACCGATAAGACCCTCGTTGGCGCGGACGGCTGGGTCCTTACCGCCACCGATCCGCTCTCCGCCCAGGACGACTTCAAGATCCAGGCCGGCCTCGCGGGCGAAGGCCGCTGGGCGCACGCCCAAAGCGCCGGCGCCGCCAGCATCTACCGGTCCCTCGGGAATTCGTCCAGTACAACCACCCTCGACATGCGCTGGCGTTGGCGCGGCCTTAGCGACAGCGCCCATTTCTGCGTGGGCATCTCCGGCAGCTCCGGATCCGCCCGCCAATCCAACCGCGCCCTGGCCTGCATGGAACCCTTCGGCGCCATTTCCGCGCAAGGCGCTTCGGCGCTGCCCCTTTCCAGCCTGGAAGGCTGGCGCAAAGGCGCCTGGCTCTATATGCGGCTGGCGCTGGATGCGTCTTCGGGTATCTATGGCAAATTCACCCTTTACGTTTCCGACGATTCCCTGCGAGCCTCCGAACGGGTCGCCGTCACCACGTCCATGGGCGGTAGCGGATCCCTGGCGCGCATCGTCCTACGGCAGGAGGCCGGAAGCGGGTTCGTCGATCTGGACGATTTCTCCTGGCAGCCGGTCGCCACCTGGCAGCCTCCCACGGTCGCCGACACGACGTGGAGCAGCGGCAAGAATTGGAGCACCGGTTCCCCGCCGGACAGCAATACCCGCGTCCACTTCCCCGATGGCGAAGCGCACGGCTGCCTCCTGGATCGAAACGCAACCGTGCTTTCCGTCACGGTCGCTTCCGGATATCTCGGGACGTTCAACCTGGGCGCGCAAACCTTGTCCGTCCTGGAAAACGCCGATTTCACCGGCGGCGCGGTAGCGACCGCCGCGGGGAAAATCCGGTTTCCCGGAGCGCGGTCCTCATCTTTGATCAGCCCCTCGGGCAGCCGCTCATTGCCCGCCTTGCGGCATGACGGTTCCGGGCTGGTACGCTTAGACGGCCGGGCTCTTTCGGTGGGGGACCTGACGCAATCGGGGGGGAGCTTCGACTTCAATGGCTTCGATCTCATCGTGGCCGGTGCCTGGCAGGTGACCTCGGGGCGGCCCGGAACCTTGCGCAACTTGGAAGGGCGTTCCGTCATCGTCACCCATGGGGCCCATCTGGAAGGCGCCGCGCCGGATACCTTGCTCGGCCTGGCGTCCTCGCCCAAAGGCTGGACCTTGAACTCGTCCGGGATCGATTCCTTGACGGCCCGTTATGCCCTGCTGGGCAACGTGCGCTCCACCGGCAATACCGGTTATGCATACCGGAGCAGCGATGCGGGCGGGAATACGGGCTGGATCTTCTTCAACGTTCCCGCCATCGCCGTCCAGCCGCGGGACACCACCTTGCGCCCCGGGGAAACGGCTTCCTTCCGGATCTCGCTGGCTTCCGCGGCGGGCGCTACCTTCCAATGGCTGCGCAACGACGTGGAGATAGCCGGCGCGCGTGATTCCGTATACACGCTGACGGGCCTGCGCAAAGCCGATAGCGGCGCGGTGTTCACCTGCAAGGCCACGAACCCGGCGGGTTACGTCTTCTCACGTTCCGCCATCTTGAAAGTGGTCTTCCCCGCCCCCACCTCGACCCCGGCGCCGCAAACCCTTTTGGATTCGCTATCCGTTCGCTTAGCCTCCGTCGCGCCGGGAGCCCGCATCGTCTATTCCGCGAACGGCGGGCCCTGGCAAGCTTATGCATCCGCCTTGGTCTTGCGCGATTCCACCGTGCTCAGGGCCTTCGCGGTGCTCGGGCCGGACACCTCCGCCTTGGCGACCTTGGCCTTCCCCAAGGCTTCCTTGCCGATCTTGCCCGCCCCCGGCATCCAACCCGAGGCCTCCGCCTTCGCCGACAGCGTAAGCGTGACCCTGGCGCCCCCGGTGGCCGGAGCCCGCGTCTATTACACCCTGGACGGCGGCGATCCCGATAGCCTATCGCATGCCTATCTCGGCCCCTTCACCTTGAAGGCCACGACTACGGTGCGCGCCATCGCCTACCTGGCGGGATATCGTCCCAGCCCCGTGGCCACCCGCCTGTTCACCTGGCAAGGCTCGCAAGTCTTGCCGCCGCCAACGGCGATGCCCCCTGGCGGGGATTTCTCCGATTCCGTCGTGGTCCATTTGCTGCCGCCGGCCGGATTCCCGGATGCGGCCGTATACTGGCTGACCGAGCCCGCGGGGACCGGGCTTTCCCCGTCCGCCGGCCCGGCCAAATACTCCGACTCCCTGGTGATCCGGGGGACGTGCATGCTTAAGGCCCTGGCGATTTCCGGCTCCCGCGCGAGCGATACCGCCCGGTGGCAATTCCACCGGCGCCTGGGCGCGCCGACCGTAACTCCCAAGGGACGTATCTTCCATGATACCCTCCGCATCGCGTCCTCGGCCGATTCCGGCGCCGCGGTGCGCTATACCGTGGACGGAACCGATCCCGTCGCCGCCTCCCCGCTCTTCCCCGCCCAGGGCATCCGGCTGGATTCCACCGTAGTCTTGAAGGCGATCGCGGTGAAAGGAACCGAAACGAGCGCCGCCATCGCGGAAACCTATACCCTGGTGCCGGACACACCGCAGGTTTCGCCCAGCGGGGGCGACTACAGTTCCCCCATCCGAATCGTCCTCTCTTCCTCGTCCTCGCGCGCCGTCCTCTATTACACCCTGGACGGCAGCACGCCCGGGCCGGAGCGGGGATTACCGCCTTATTCCGGCCCCATCGACCTGGACAGCAATGCCACCTTGAAGGTCGTGGCCGTGGCCGGATCGGGAGGCGGCGGCAGCGGCGGGCCGATCCGCATCGAGAACTACACCTTTATCGCGACGGGCAATCGCAGCTTGGCCCCGGGCCAACGCCTTTCCTTGTCCGGCAATTACTCCCTGTCCAGCCCGTATAAGGGAGCCTCGACGGTGGACGTGGAAATCCTCGCCGCCGATTCGGTGGCCGCGCAAATCCACGGCTTCCGCGACATCCTCTTCGGCATCCGCGTGTCCCTGCCCGCCGGCGCCTCCGCCTTCCCCAAGGTTTCCTTCAATGCCCCCGCCGGCGAGCCGCGCGCCCTGTACCGCTTGTCCCCTCCGGGGGTGGTGCGATGGATCGCTTCCGCCGACACCTCGACCCTGGACGCGCCGGGACTCTATTTCCTGGCCATCGACACCGCGGCCCCGGTGCTCCGTTTCGCGGGCGAAACCTTCGCGAGCGGGGATTCCACCCGCGTGGTGGTGACCATCGAGGACAACGTCCAGAACCTGGCCCTCGATATGGAACGCTCCGACGATAGCAGCGCCAATTTCGCGGGGCGCGAGGTGAATCCCGTCCTGGTGCTGGCGGTGAACGCCAAGAATCCGCCGGGCGCGCCCCGGCCCCTCACCCTTAAGCTGCGCGTGAGCGATCATACCCGAACCACCGCCTTCCCTGCCGACGGATCGGCGTATGCGATGGCGCAGAAGCTTTCCGCGGGAGCGCGTTCCCCCGCCGTCTTCCGCATCGGAGACGATCCCAAGTTCCCCTGGGATCTGATCGCAGTGCCCTTGGCAACGGAAACGCCGCTGACCCTAGCCCAACTCCGCAAGGCAAATGCGGCGCCCGGCCTGACCGGCTCGGTGCTCAATCCCGCCACCGGGAAATACCGCGCCTTGGCCGACAACGAAACCCTGGCCTCCGGCGCGAGCGTTTGGCTTGCCGCGCCGGTAAGCCTGCCTTCCTTGGCCTTTCCCGCCTTGCAAACGGCTACGCGCGGCGGAGCCTCGGCATGGAAACTCACCCTCCATCCCGGCTGGAACCAGGTGGCCGATCCCGATTTGGCGCCTTTGTGGTGGCCGGTGACGCGCACGTATCCGGAAAGCTATCAAGCCTCGCCGCTGAAGGGCCTGCATGCCTGGGACGCCGCGGCCGGAAGCTACGTGCATGCCGAAGTCCTGGAGCCATGGCGCGGCTACTTCGCCTACTTTTACGGAAGCCGCGATACCGTGATCAATCTGCTCGAGCGGGCGCCGGACCCGCCTCCGTCCCCCGCCCCGGCGGGCCCGGCCGCCAAGCGATCCGGATCGGGCATCGGTCTGCGACTGGCTTGGCCCCAAGGCCCCGATCTGCAGCTGGGCGCTTCCGAGGGAGCCGCCGATGGCTTCGGCCCTGAGGACGAAGCGCGACCGCCCGCCCTCGATCCCGCGGGCACGCGCTTATTCTCGGATCGCGGAGGCGCGCGCCTGGAAACCGACATCGCCCGTTGGCGGCCGGGAGCCGTCTATACCTGGAAGGTAGTGGCGGGGCTTTCCGCCCGCGCAGCCGCCAAGGCCGCTTCCCGCCAGGGTAACCCGGATGCCTCCCCCCAGGGTAACACAGATGTTACTGGGTCCCTGGCCGCCGGGGCCGAGTTCCTCCCCCCCGGTTACGCGGCCTGGGCGGTCTCCGCGTCGCGCGGGCTGCGATTCCCCATCCCGTCGGACGGCTCGGCCGCCGCCCTCCCCTGGCATCCCGGCTATGCCGATACCCTGGAAGTAATGGCCGGGCCCGCCGCGGAACTGGAGGCCAGCCTCGCCGACGTGCCCCTGAAGACCGGCCCCTTCGCGGCCCGCGTGCTCCCGTCACCGGGCGGTTACCTGCTGCGGATGGAATTGCCGGCCGCCGCGCGGGTACGCCTTACCCTCTTCAGCCTGGATGGCCGCGCCGTCGAGGATAGGTTCCTCGATTTGCCCGCCGGGCGCTATCGCATATCCCCCGCCGGCCGCTTGGCGCCGGGGCTCTACGCCTTGCGGCTCCTGGCGGCGGGAACGGCAGGGTCCTCGGGCGAAGGCGGGATACCCGCCCTGACCGCCCTGAAAGTGGCGATTCCCTGAATCCTCCGCGGACTGTAACAGCTTTGTAATCCCCCTTCCCTTGGCCGTCGGGGAAAGGCGGGGTACATTGGATGAACATGAACTCAACAAGCGTCTTGGTCACCGAGGACGATGCCGACATCCTGGAACTCATCACCTATAGCCTGGAGTCCGAAGGCTTCCGCGTGCATTCCGCCAAGAACGGGCAGGACGCCCTGTCCATCCTGAGCGATGAATCCGTGGACCTCGCCATCCTGGACGTCATGCTTCCGGACATGTCCGGCATCGAATTGTGCCGCAAGATCAAGCGGGAGGAGCGCCTGGAGAACATCCCGGTCCTCTTCGTGACCGCCAAGGACGCGGAAACCGACAAGCTGATCGGTTTCAAGGTCGGCGCCGACGATTACCTGACCAAGCCCTTTTCCCCGAAGGAACTGGTGGCCCGCGCCAAGGCCCTGGTCCGCCGCTCCAAGGGCGGCAAGGATCGCTTCCTCTACCGCGGAATCGAGATCCACTTCGATCGCCACATGGTGGAAGTGGAAGGCAACCGGGTCAATCTCACCCCGCGCGAGTTCATGGTCCTGAAGGTGCTGATCGAAGGCCAGAAGAAGACCATCGCGCGCGCGACCCTATTGGAGCGCGCCTGGGGCATGGAGTCCAAGGCGGGTCTGCGTAGCGTGGACGTAACGGTGACCCGGCTGCGCGAAAAAATCAAGCCCTACGGCAAGTGCATCCGCACCGTGACCGGTTTCGGGTACCAATGGGATCCGGACGGATTCGTCCCCGTCGAGCAGTCCGAGAGCCGCGCCACGGCGGGCTGACCCTTAGAAGCCGCCCTCCGTTTTCTATACTAACCCCTACCCGCCTGCCTTCCCGCGGCGGAAAACCCATGGCCGACCTGGAACGCGGATATCCTTCGCTACGTGCGAACCTGATCGGGATGTTGGGCGTTTTCGCCGCCCTTTTCCTGGCCCTCACCGTCTACCTCTACCTGGCCTCCCGTACCCTCTTCGCCGAAGGATTGCAGCGCGAGCTGGCCGGGGATCTGGAATGGCTGGCGGGCTCCTTAAGCGAACGCCCGGAAATCCTGACCGACCCGATCCGCGCCGACTCCCTTTGCCGGGCCATCGCGGGCTATAAGGGTTTCCGCGTCACCCTCATCGCCCCGGACGGCCACGTGTTGGCCGATTCCCACGTGCCCCGCGCCGAGCTCGCTTCCCTCGAGAACCACGGATCCCGCCCCGAGGTCCTGATGGCGCGGGAGCAGGGAACCGGCCACGCCTGGCGCTATTCCTCGACGCTGGGGCGCGGGATGCTCTACGTCGCGTACAAGCTACCGAGACCGGGAGGTTACCTTCGGATGGCCGCCGGCCCCGTCACCCTGAACGCCTTCCAGGTGGCCGCCATGCGGGTGTTCCTGCTTTTCCTGGGGCTGTTCCTGGCGGGTTCGTTGGCCGTAACCTGGTGGATCAGCCGCAAGATCAGCGTCCCGTTGCTGCATCTGACCGAGGCGGGGGCCTCGCCCGGGGGGGATCCCTTGCGTCCCGAGTCCCCCACCCCGCGCTGGGAGGCCCATTTCCGCGAGGCCGAAGTCCTCAACGCCGCTTTCCGCGGCTACGTCGATCGCATCCGCGCGTTGGGCCGGGAGGTGGAGCGGGAGCGCGATAAATTGGTCGCCGTACTGAACCAGTTGGACGAAGGCATCCTCATCCTTTCCCGCGAGGGCACGGTGGCGGCCGCCAATCCCTCCTCCCTGCGCCTCCTGGGCGTGCCGGATGCCGCCCCTTCCTGGATCGGCCGACCCTTGCGCCAGGCCCTCCCTCCTGGCCCCCTGTCCCGCTGGGTCGCCGAGGCCGCCTCCCCCGACCGTCCCCCCGTGATCCATATCGACAAAGGTCCCGAGGCGCCTTACGATCTGGTCTGCCACCTCGCCCCCCTTGATCCGGAAGGCGGAGGCGGCGAATATCTGCTTACCTTGCTCAACGTCACCGAGTTCCGCCATCTGGACCGGGTGAAATCCGAATTCGTTGCCAACGCCTCGCATGAGCTGAAGACTCCGCTTTCCTCCCTAAAGGGTTATGCCGAGGCGCTGGTGGAAGGCGCCATCGAGAATCCCAAGGTGCGGGCCAACTTCGTCAAGAAGATCCATGACAACGCTCTGCGCCTGGAACGGTTGGTGCAGGACCTGCTCAGCCTTTCGCGCCTGGAGTCCGGCGAGCCGCCGCGCGAGAACGATCCCCTCCCCTTGCGCGGCTACGTGAACGCGGCGGCCAACCACCACCGCGACGCCCTCGACGCCGCCGGCATACGCCTGGAAAACCATGTCGCCGAGGACGCGCGCGTGGCCATGGAGGCGCGCGACCTGGAACTCATCCTCGACAACCTGGTGGGCAATGCCGTGCGGTACAACAAGCCCGGCGGGAAGATCAAGATCTGGACCGAGATCGAAGCGGACGGCCTGAGGCTATCGGTGAAGGACACGGGGATCGGGATCGCGCCCGAAATGCTGCCGCGCATCTTCGAACGCTTCTACCGCGCCGACGCCTCGCGGGCCCGCAAGGACGGGACCGGCCTGGGCCTGGCCATCGTGAAGCACGCGGCGGCCCGCTACGGCATGACGGTCTCGGCGGAAAGCATCCTGGGCGAGGGCAGCCGCTTCATGGTGAAGATCCCGCCCAAGCGGGCACACCTCGCATGAGCCGAGCCAAACGGTTGCTCCTGGCCATCGGGGACTTGGGCGTCAAGCCCGGGATGGACGCCTCCCTCGCGCGCCACACGCGCATCTGCAATTACGCCGGCGTCGGCCACGTCTTCATGACCCTTCCTTATTACTGGGTGTTCCAATCCTTCGGGGCGACATGGCTGGGCTCTTTGGTGATCCCGCTTTCCCTTTTCATGGCCTCCATCCCGCTCCTGAACTACGCGGGCTTCACGACCCTGTCCCGCCTCTCGCTCCTGGCGGTCATCAACGTTTGCGTCTACGTGTACACCGCCTCCATGGGCATGCAGTCATCGGTGCAAAACGTTTTCTTCTACATGTTGATCGTGCCTTTGATGCTTTTCCACGTCCGGGAGTGGCGGAGCATCCTGTTTTCGGTATTGCAACCCATCGGTTTTTCCGCGCTCCTGGTTTGGAAAGGCGAATGGTTCATCCCGGCGACCCACTTAAGTCCGCACGCGTACGCTATCATGAGCCCGGCCATCACGGGCACCACCGCCATCATGCTGTTCGCCTGTTCCTATGTCCTCATCTGGTCCTTCCACGCCGCCAACGAAAAGCTGGTCCAAGCCAAGCAACTCGCCGAGTTCCATAGCCGGGAAAAGAGCCGGTTCCTGTCCATCGTCAGCCACGAAATCCGCACGCCCCTGAACGGCATTTTCGGGGTCATGCAGACGCTGGCGGCTTCCGAGCTGCCCCCTTACATCCAATCCGACTTAAGGCTCATGCGCAGCTCGGGCGAATTGCTGCTGGCCATCATCAACGATATCCTGGATTTCTCCAAGATCGAATCGGGCCGCATGTCGCTGGAAACGCGTCCCTTCCATTTCCGGGGGATGGTGGAGGAATGCCTGAACCTGGCGAGGAGGCCCGCCCAAGGCAAGGGTTTGGCCTGTTCCCACCGCTGGGAACCGGGATGCCCCGAGTGGGTGGAAGGCGATGAGACCCGCTGCCGGCAGGTGCTTATGAACCTGCTCAACAATGCGGTCAAATTCACCGCGGCGGGCGGTATCTCGACCCAGGTCTCCGCTATGCCGTTGGAGGGAGGGACGTTCGAATTCCGGATCGCCGTGAGCGATACCGGCATCGGCATCTCCGCCGAGGGACTGGCGCGCTTGTTCCAAGCTTTCAACCAGGCCGATTCCAGCACCAACCGGAAGTTCGGCGGCACGGGGTTGGGGCTCGTGATCTCGAAGAAATTGGCCGAGGCGATGGGCGGGGACATCCTCGTCGATTCCATCTACGGCCAAGGCAGTACCTTCACCTTCGCCACGCGCCTTAAAGCCTCAACCCCGTCCCAGGGCGAAGCGGCGCCGAACGTACCCGATGGTTCGATCCCGTATGCGGGCAAGCAGGCGTTGCTGGTAGAGGACAACCCCGTGAACCAGGTGGTAGCCTGCCGGTTCCTGGAGCGGATGGGATTCGAAGTGGTAATCGCCGATCATGGCGAATCGGCGCTGGAAAAATTGTCGCGGGACCGCTACGCGGTCATCCTGATGGATTGCCAAATGCCGGTCATGGACGGCTTCGAGGCTACCCGCCGCATCCGCGGCATGGAAAAAGGCCGGACCCGCCAACTGATCATCGCCATGACCGCCAACACCCATGCCGAAGATCGCCAGCGCTGCCTGGACGCGGGCATGGACGACTTCATCCCCAAGCCGATCCTGATCGGGCAGTTCATGGAGACCTTGCGGAAGCATCTCCCGGCCACGGGAACGGCTTAAGAATCCCGAACGGAACGCTTGCGCTCAGTCGCCCAGCAGCTTGAAGCCCCAGCCGAAGAGGCAGGCAACCAGGGCGGTAAAGGGGATGGTCAACACCCAGGCCACCGCCATCTGCCCGGCGATCTCCCAGCGTACCGCCGAAGCCCGTTTGGCCGAGCCCACGCCCATGATGGCCGAGGAAATCACGTGGGTGGTCGAGACCGGCGCGCCGAAGTGGGTGGCCGTTAGGATCACCGCCGAGGCCGCCGTTTCTGCCGCGAAGCCGTGCACGGGCTGCAAGCGGATCATCTTCACGCCCATGGTCTTGATGATGCGCCATCCGCCCGCCGAAGTCCCCAAGGCCATGGCGCTCGCGCAGAGGAAAATCACCCAGGACGGAATCGCGAAGTCCTTGCCCACGGGATGCAGGAAACCGGCGCCGACCAGGGCCATGGTGATGATGCCCATCGATTTCTGGGCATCGTTGCTGCCGTGGGAGAAGGCCATGAACGAGGCCGACACCAGTTGCAGATGCTTGAACCAGCGGTTCACCTTTCCCGCCGGGCTCTTGTGGAAGATCCACATCAGCAGGATCATGATGATCACGCCGCCGGCGAAACCCGCCAGGGGGGAGATCAGCAAGGACTCGATGATTTTCCATACGCCTTGGGCGTTAAGGGCCTTGAAACCATGATGGGAGACCGCCGCCCCGATGATGCCGCCGATGAGCGCATGCGACGAGCTGGAAGGGATGCCGTACCACCAGGTCAGGAGGTTCCAGAAGATGGCCGCCAAAAGGGCCGATGCCACGATGCCGTTGGTCACCAGGTGCGGATCGACGATGCCCTTGCCGATGGTCTTGGCCACCGCCGTGCTCGCGAAGGCGCCGCCGAAATTGAGGACGGCGGAAAGGATGATGGCTTTCTTGGGCGACAGAACCCGGGTGGACACCACGGTGGCGATGGCGTTCGCCGAATCGTGCATCCCGTTGATGTAGTCGAAGACGAGGGCCAGGGCTATCAGCCCGATCAGGATGGGCAAACCTTCAGCCATGCTTCAGCACGATCCCTTCGATGATGCCCGCCACGTGCTCGCACATGTCGGTGGCCGTTTCCAGGTTCTCGTAGATATCCCGCCATTTCATGACTTCCAGGGGATTGGGGCTGCCTTTGAACAGGTTGGCCACCGCCTCCCGGGCAATCCTGTCCCCAAGATTCTCCAGGCGGTTGATTTCGATGCAATGGGGGATGACCTTTTCGTACTTCAGGTCCTGGACCACCGGCATCACCTTGTTCAGCTCCGCCACCTGCTTGATCAGGACCTCCACTAGCTCGCGGACCGGTTGGGTAATCTCGACGATGCCGTACAGCACCATGCGCTCGGTCACCGCCTCCATGTAGTCCATGCAATCGTCGAGCCCCAAGCACAATTGGTGGATATCCTCCCGATCGATGGGGGTGATGAAGCTCTTATCGAGCCGGATCAGGATATCGTGGGTCAGGACGTCCGCGTCATGCTCCAGCCGTTCCAGCCGGGCCGCGCAACCGGCAACGTCCCCGGAAACGACCATTTCCCCCAAAACCTTCGCCCCCGCCTCCAGGATTTTGGCGCATTGGCAGAACATTTCGAAGAATTTCGCATCCGAGGGAATCAGCTTCTTAAACATGGGGGCAGCCTCCTAGGGGGTTTAAGCCGCATTCTTCGGCGGCCCGAAGGTAGAAAAAAACCCGGCCCCCTCCTTATAATGGACGATATGCGCATCCCCGTGAATTTGATGGTCTTCTTAACGGTCGGCGGGGTTTTCTACGGTTTCATTTTGCCGAAAAAAGCCGCCTTCACCCACGATTTGATCCGGGCCTTCCATGGCGGCCAGGTGTCGCGGGAGGATTCGGCCAAGGCCATGGTGGAGGCCCGCATCCTGGTCGACCTTTGCCCCAAGGCGGATTTGTCGGAATACCGGCCGTTGGCCTGGACGGATTACTATGCGGAAAGCGCAGAAGATGCGTCTATCACGCATTCGTTTTCCTGCGACGCGCAAGACCGGAAATTCCTTTTCCGGTTCCATGACGGGTTGATTACCGAAATCGTTGATTTGCGGTAGAGGTGGGTCCTAGGCCGGGCCGCCCCTCCGTTCCGGCTCGGACGCTCGCTGCCTATACTTCGCGGTCTATCCACGTCCTGGTAAAGCGGACGCCCGCGAAAGCTGGGTTGGGTCCTTCGCGACGGCGCGATTCGACCGAGAGGATCTTCCGCGCCTGATCCCGTCGCGGGCTTTCGACGGACTTTTGTCGATTCGCTTTCCCAGGACGTGACGCGCGCGAACTCGCCGGAGCGGAGGGTCGGACCGGCCTCGGCCTCGGGCCCTCTGCGGAAATCACGAGTTCGGAATACTTCGGGACGGGCCGGATAGGGATTTCCTTGGCGCGATGGATGGGGGATTGAGAAGGGATGGGAAAGGGATTGGGAGGGTCGTATTAGAAATACCTACGGGAGGAGGAAGACTGATCGGGAAGAGGAATACCTCTCGGGAGAGGTATTCCTACTGGGGCCGGCTTAACGGATGAGCGGGGGGGAAGGTTACCTAACGGGTAATCGGCAAGAGGGACTGACCATTGGCGGAGAAGCAGTCCGGGCCGGCGCAGAGGAATGGGGCGCCATCGAAGATGCGGACTTGGAAGGCGGGGGAGGCCGCGGCGGCGCGCTGGGCGGGGGCTTCCAGCCCGGTCGTGGGCGTGTTGTATTTGGAAAGCCAATTGGTGGCGAAGCCTTTCCCGAGGGCGATCATCCCGTCCAATTTATAGTGGGTCCCGTCGGTCGCGAAGCCGTAGGTGTCCACGGTGCTTACGTTGGGGACGTTCTTGGCCACGGCGCGTTCCGCCGCGCGGATGGTGCCGGCGTATTGCCATGAGCGGGAGGAATCGATCATGCCGATGATGAAGGGGAGGTTGGGCTCCTTCAATTGCGAGCGGATGTCCTTCACGAGGTTCGTCAAGTTGGTCTGGTATTCGTTCGCGTAACCTTGGTTGTTGCCGTCGAATTCCCCTTGCATCCATAACACGCCGGACCACACGGGCGTGTATTGCGGATCGAGCGCGGCCAGCCCGGCTTTCGCCGTCGCGAGCGCTGCGTTGAACAGGGAACCGGTCGTGCCTCCGGAGCTCGGCGGCCGCCAATCGGTGGCCAGGTAGGTGCTGCCCACCGAATGCTTGATCAAGGCGATCTTGGCGCCCGGCAGGGAATCGGACAACGTCTTCCCGAACAGAAGCTCGGGCCCGAAGTATCCGGCGGCATGGCCGAAGTCCATGCCGTTGTTCATCCACTTCTTCTTCTTCGCGTTGTCGATCTCGCCATCGGCGTAGATGAGTACGTTCGTCTGGCTCTGGGTATAGGCCGAAGGCATGCCGGTGGAAGGGGTCCAGCCGGACATATTGGATTGCCCCGCCAACAAGAAGACCTTGATGGGCGTAGCGGCCGCGGCGGGAAGCGCCGCCAGGCAAAGGGCGGCGAGGAACGGATGGGCGAAGGCGGGAAAGGGGGTTTTCGTGAAGATGGCAGGTCCTTTCAAGGCACCAGGACGGAGGCGCGGTGATGGGCCGAACCCGCCTGGGCATCCAAACGATAGATACCCGCGGGGATCGCCGCGAGCGGAAAACGCGCCATACGGAGTCCGGTTTCGGCCTGAGTCGTCCCGGTCATAACGGTTCGCCCGGAAAGGCTTGTCAAACGCACCGAAACCGCCGCGGGGCGGTCGAGGGAAAGGGAAAGCTCGAGGGCGCCGTTCGCGATCCGCTGCCCTTGGAACGCGCCCGCCCCGGGCCCGGTCCCGGCTTGGAGGCCGGTGGCCGCCAGGTCGAAGAAATTATTGTCCTTCGCGAACTTCCACCAGGCTTCGGCGGTGGCGGTTCCGCCCGCGGCGGTGGGGTGAATGCCGTCCGAAGTGTATTCGGCGTAGTGCCCGGCCCAGGTCGGCCGGAGATCGAACCAATAGCATTTCGGCTCCACGCTGGCCTTGCAGATCTTTTCGACTTCGGGATTGTACACGTCCTGGTTCGTCTTCAGGGTAGCCCAATTGCTGCCATAGGGATCGGCATAGCGCATCCATACCACCCGCTTGGTGCCGCTCGTCTTCATCGCGTCGAAATATTGCTTCACGGTGCCGAGCGCGCTTTTTATCTCCGCGCAATCAGCGGTCGCGGTCGCGCCGCAGCTATTCATCAGATCATTGCCGCCCCCGTCCGTGAACAGGAAAGTCGGTTTCGGGGTGCAGTCCTGGTATTGTTTCAGGATCCCGGTCATGACGGCGCCGGACACCGCGATTTGATGGACGCTTACGCTGGCGTCCATGTACCCGTCCGCCCGGGCCAGCCGGGTCAGCTCCGTGGCGATGTTGGCGAGCGCGAAAAAGGATTCGCCGTTCAAGACCAGGTCGTTGGCCTTGATCTTGGTCTGGGCCTGCGCGAACGATGTCGCGCCCGCGATCATGAGGCCGCTCAGGGAAAGTACGCTGATGAATCGCATAGGGATCTCCTTGGGAAAATGCAAGCCTGGAAATGGACTTCCGGATCCCCCTCCGAATCCAAATTCAACCTAACGGACGCCGACCCCGGCGGATCGGATTAAAGTGACGAACTCTCTTCCCGATCGCGCCCGTGTCGAATTTTTACGGTTACGTTCGATATCGGCCTGATCCGGCGTTTACCGCTTGTATACCGGCGGATTGGGGCCCGGAACCATTTAACACCATTTTAACTGGTGTTTTTAACGCGGGTCTACATCGTTTAACCGTGATATCGGTATCCGATCCAATCCGGTTGTGGTAGAGGAAGAATCGGTTAAATCGCGCAGTATTCCCGTTGGAATTTGCAATCGCCGGAATAGTGATGTACAATGGGCCCGACCCCCAACCGACCCTTCCTCAACCCAGACATAAGAGGTCCCATGTTCCAACTCCTTCCAAGCGGACTCGTTCTTCTATTGCTCGTCCCGCTTTCCGGCGTTGCAACCGCCCAGGGGGCCTGGACCGTGCAATCCACGGAATTCAACGACGACTTTTCCAAAGCCTCCTTTCCGGATGCCGATCATGGTTGGATTATCGGCGCGAATAAAGCCAATGACAGCGGGGTGGTGGTTTCCACCTCGGACGGGGGCGCCACCTGGACGCGCAAGCCCTTCGGCCGGCCGATCAACATCGCCGCCCAGCAATTCGTGACCGCCAAGATCGGTTGGATCGCGGGCAAATGGGATTCGACCCAAAGCGCCGGCATTTTCAAAACCGTCGACGGCGGGGATCATTGGGTTCTGCAGACGCCGAAGGATTCGACGCTCTGGAATGCCAACATCTATCCGGGCGGCCCCATATTCTTCCTGGATAGCAATACCGGCTGGGTGGGCGGCGGCCCGAATGCGATGCTCAAGACCACGGATGGCGGGGTAACCTGGAACACCCTGGGTACCGGGGCCGGCGGAATCATCTTCTTCCTCGATGCGGATACGGGTTGGATGAGCAACGGGATCACCAGCATCAGGAAAACCGTCAATGGGGGTACCACCTGGGTTACCTATCCCATCGGGACGGCCAATACCCAGAGCTCCCTCTTCTTCGCCGATAGCAAGCATGGTTGGATTACGACTTATAGCAGCAATACCAGCGACAAGGGAATGGTATTGGCCTCAACCGACGGAGGCGCCACCTGGTCGGTCCAGAACACCGGCGCCGCCGGAACCTTATATTGCGTCGATTTCCCGAGCCAGGATAGCGGCTGGGCCATGGGCCGGTTCGGCAACATCCTGCGTTCCGGGGACGGGGGAACGACCTGGATCCTGCAAACCAAGGCCGTCGATAAAGGCCTGCGCTCCATGGCCTTCATCGATGCGCAAACGGCCTGGGCCGTCGGAGACGGCGGCGCCATCCTGAAATTCGATGCCGATGCCGTGACCGGCATCCGGACGCGGTCCTTGCCCGGGATCCATTCGGAAGCCCGGATGCGGCGCTTCGATGCCAATGGTCGCTTGAAAGTCAGGGGTCGCTCCCTTGGAGGCGGTTCCCCGGCGCCAAGCCCCGACCTGCGGGCGAAAACCTTTTGATGCGGGCGATTTCCCTCCCATAAGCGGGCCTGTTGGCGATACTTTAAGGCCGGAACCACGGTCGCGCGTGAAGTCCGGAAAATCGCCAAACATAGGCCGGGAGGGGAATCGTGGATCGGAATCAGGTAGCGGGACGGACGCAAAGGACGAAGCCATTGTTTACGGCCATCGTCGGCCTGCTGCTAATGGGCGCCACCGGCTTTTCCCAACAGATCACCGACTTTAGCGCGTCGTTTTCATACCTATGCGATGACAGCTACTTCAACAAAGGCGATAGCTTATTGACTTTCCGGACCGTGGGATCCACGCCCCTGCGCATCCGCAGGGTCCGTCCCGCGGGATGGAGCAAAAGCAAACGCCTCCCTGCCCTCATCATGTATTTCGGCGGCGGCTGGACGGGGGATTGCGCGGGGGAATTCAAATGGATGAAGGATTACTTCAAGGATCAGGGGTTCGTCATCTTCATCGCCGAGTACCGCCTCGGCGCCCCCATCGAGCAGAAGGCGATACCCGATAGCAAGGCCGCGGTCCGATGGGTGCGGGCCAACGCCGACACGCTGGGCGTCGATCCGCAAAAAATCATCTCATACGGAAGTTCGGCAGGCGGGCATCTGGCCGCGGCCGTGGGCACGGTGAAGGGATACGAGCTTTCGGGCGAGAACCTTGCCATCTCCTCCCGTCCCAATTGCATAATTTCCCTGTGGCCGGTCATGGACCTGACCAAGAGCTTCGGGAACATGACGTCGGTGGATGCGAAGCTGGTCTCGCCCGCCTGGGCTCTGTCCGATACCGTTCCTCCCATCCTGGTCATGATGGGAAGCAACGACCCTTACATGAGCGGAGTCCAGCAATTCAACACCAATGCCGCGGCCTATAAGTTCGAGCACCAGTACAAGGAGTTCCCCAATGCCGGGCATGATTTCGGCTTCCGCCCGGTGGGCGCGACCGACAAGGGCAATGCCGGGGAAGATTCCACCATCGCCTGGACGATGGCGTTCCTGAAGCAACGTAGCTTGCTGCCCTCGCAGGTTACGTCGATAGGTCGCGAGAAGAAGGATGTCCGGGCCTTTCCGGAAGGGGCGGGAGCGGAAAACCCCAGACGCTTTACCGTGCAGGGCCGCTTGCTCCGTCCGATCTCCGGCGCGTCGGCGTCTTCGAGGCGCTCCGCTGTCGCATACCCTTCACCATCGGGACGTCCATAAAAATCCCGGCGCCGCGGGGAACTCGCGTCACTACGAATTGATTTATGGGATCACTCCTAAATCGTATTTTTCGCTACCTCCAACCCCATATACCGGACACAACCCAGGAAAAATGCAAAACTCCAACCGCATATCCGCGATAGCCATCCTCGCCTTCACGATCTTTTCCTCACCGCTAATCGCGCAGACCCCGTCGAACGTCATGCAATTGCGGAAGCAGACCGGCAGCGGCATGACCTTGTATTACCATCTTTATAAGCCGGAGGGATATTCAAGCAATGTCAAATACCCTTTGATCATGGCTTTCCACGGCGTCGGCGAGGACGGCGATTCCTCCAACACCCTGTACATCAACAACAACGGATTGGTCTCGGCTTGGGTAGCGACTGCATTCCAGAAGAAATATCCTTGCTTCGTCGTAGCGCCGCACAATCCGAGCGGGTCGTGGATCGATACCGACTGGACGGTGAGCAACACCAATGTCAAGTACAGGCAGGGCCCGATTTCATCGCGGCTCGCCGTTTCTATGAAGATCCTCGATTCCTTGATCCGCGAGTTCCCGATCGACACCAACCGCCTCTACGTCACCGGGCTTTCCATCGGAGGCTGGGCCACGTGGGATTTGGTGACGCGTTATCCCGATAAATTCGCCGCAGCCTTACCGCAGAGCGGCGGCGTGGATACGAGCAAAGCGGGCCTGCTCGTGCGGACCCCGATCTGGAGCTATAACGGCAAACAGGATGCCGTGGTCGCCCCCCTGAGCGTCAACCTATTCATGGATAACCTGGATAAATTGGATGGCGACAAAGGGGTGGTGTACACCCAATGCCAAGGGAATAATTGCCCTGCCAAGATGAGCGCAAACAAAATCGATTCGCTTATCAATGCCGGCATGACCCATTTCTATTCGCTGGACCCCGCTCATGGGCATGAGGGCTGGGACTTGTATTATGGAGACACCCTTATCCAGAAATGGATCATGAAGCAACAGCGCGATACTCCCGCTGCCGGCTTGAAACAGCGAACGCGGAACTCGGCGTCCCATGGGCCTCAGTCCGGATATGGTTTGATCCCTCTAGGCTCGAGGAACACGGAGTCGGAAAGCGGGTCCGGGCCGGAACTATTCGAAGCCAACGGAAAACGGGTCATGATCCAGGCATCTCCGGAAAATCCGCCGGGCCAGGCCGAATGACGAAGCCCCCGCTTACGGCGACAGCCCGTCGAAGTCCAACGGTGATACGGACGGGGGCGGCCGCGCCGTTGCCAGGCGCACCACGAAAAAAAAGCCTCCCGATTTAGGGAGGCTCGCTTCAAATCCGGATTTCAGCGCTTAGGCTTTGGGCTTGCGACGGACGAATCCGAGGCCGGCCAGGCCGAGGCCAATGCGGGCCAATGAACCGGGCTCGGGAACCGCGGGGGTATCGGGCGTGAAATCAATGGTCACGTCATATCCCGGGCCGCCATTGTCCGAAAAGATTCCGTCATTTTCGGCCAAGAACAGATAGGCCGATGGGCCGACCGGGGTGGTAAAAGAGGCGGAACTTCCCACGAAGAAGGCCGAACCCAGGGGGTCGATTGTGGTAGCGGAAGAAGACCAAATCCCGATCAAGGAGTAAACCGGCAGGCCTCGAAAATCGCCGGCCAATCCGTCAGGACCCGTGCAAAGCGAACCCGCGTCCACGGCGCAACCGGTCGCGATGGTGAGCAGTCCACCGGTGGCGAAATTGAATGCGGACCCGCCGGATTGAACCGCGCCCGCGTCCGTGGCGCCCGGGGTCGCAATTGCGGATGCATAGGGATTGGCGCCCCCGGCCCAAGCCGTGTTATAGAGGTTGTCGCTACCATCCACGTGTTGGGTAATCACGACGGCGTGGGACATGGAGGCCGCTGCCAGTAGACTGAGTGCGAAAGAACGAATCATGGTTGAATGCTCCTTTTCGCCATTTTAAAGCAAGATGCGGGCCTGGCACAATCAATTCCACAAAGAACGAAATTACCAAAAATCAGGGTATCCCCTTTTCCAATCTGTTCGATTCGCCGACATTTGTCGAAATACTTTCCACCCCGGTTCAAGCCTATCCCGAAGGCTTGAGAATCGGGCCGAAGGGTTCGGCCCGAATCGGTAGCGGGTTGTTACGGATTGATTTGGACGGCGAGAATCTTGTAAGCGCCGCTTGAAACGGCATTCTCGCCTAATTGCCCGCAAAATGCATGATCATAATTATCGTCGGTGAAAATCAGAACCGGCCGATTATTTAGGGATGCATCCTGAAGCGTCTTAAGCCAATTACTCGCGGATTCCGATCCGTTTAGGAGAAATCCAGCCAATCTGCTCGGAAACTGAGGTGACGTAACCGAGGCAACCGGAAATCCATTGGGATTCTCACACTGGCCTCCGATATAAGTCATAACCGTAAAAGAACCCGCGGGCAATAGATAACCAGTGGTTCTGGGTGAAACGATCAGCCGCACCGTGTTGAAGCCGGCCGAAACCGGGAAGCCCGCGGTCTCGTTGACATACTGAGCGCTGCCGATAAGGTTGGTTTTCTCCGCAAAACCCGAAAGGCTTCCGCCGGACGCGGAATTGAGCGTCACGAAGCTTTCCAACCCGCGTTGCTCATGGGTATAAGCGTTATTCGTCCCATAGAGTCCCGTCGCCACGACGGTGATGTACCCTGCGCTCGGGGCGGTAAAGGGTAGCGCGAGAACGACCGTATTCGAGGCAGTTACCGGGACCGGGCTGCTGATAGCGGCGTAGGTTACCGCGCTTGCGCCGACCGGTGTCGTTGCGGTGAAATTGGCCCGAACCGTGGCATTGCCTGTCAGGGTTACCGTGGTGCTGGCCGATGTCGCCGACGCGATCGTTGCGGCACTACCGGCCGGGATCGTCCAGTTCAGGAATTGATAGCCGCTGGCCGGGATCGCGGCAATGGAAGTCGCCACGCCGAAATTTACCGCTAGCGTGCCGGAGGGCGACGTTGTTCCATGGCCGTCATTGGTCATGGTGAGCGAATAGGTTACGGGCGTAAAATTCGCCTGTACCGCCGCATTGCCGCTCGTAAGGGTTAGCGTCGTGCTGGCGGAGGTCGGATTTGCGATCATGGCCGTGCCGTTGGTCACCGTCCAGTTGGCGAACGCAAGCCCGGCTGCGGGTGAGGCGGCGATGTTTATCGCAGCGCCATGATTCACGGTGATCGGGGAGGTAGCCGGCGCCGTTATCGATCCGCCGGTTCCCGCCGTGATCACCAACTGATAGGTCTTAAGCGCGAAGTTGGCCGCTATCGTGGCATTGCCCGAGTTCAGCGTGACCGTTGTCGAGGGTGAGGCCGGATTGGCGATGTTCGCCGCGCCGCTCGTCACGGACCAGTTGACGAAATTATACCCGATAGCGGGTGATGCCGCGATCGGAGTAGCCACGCCTTGATTCACTACCGTCGGCGAAGTCGCCGGAGCGATTATTGATCCACCAACCGATCCCACCAAGACGGTCAACGAGTACGTGGGGGTGGCCGTCTGAACCAGGATATTGTCCAGATTGATGCAGGTAGCGCTCGATGTCTCGGCTTTGTAAGCGATCGTGTTATTTCCCGCATTAAGCGGTACGGTTTCGGTTTCAGAGGCCCATGTGTCCCAATTTGAGGTGGCGTTGAAGGTGATATTCTTGATTTTGGTCCCATTGACATAGAGACCGGTATTGGTGCTGGTGCCGTTTCCGGCGGAATACCGCGTCGTGAGGGTAGCACTTCCAGCTGATGCCGCCGAAACGGTAAAAGCCGTTTGGGCCGTGGTGTTGTTGATGTATCCATCCACGAAACCCGTCCCCGTATATCCGGCATGGTTCGTATTTACATTGGCCCCTCCGGACCGCGTCGCGCTCTCGGCTTCGTACTGGGTAGCCGCCATTGTCAGACTTGGCAGAAAAAGGCAAATCGCCTTTGCCACAGTCCCTAATAAACCTTTCATTATTTCTCCTTTGATTGTTATCGCTTAATGCAAGACCAACGAATGTAGTTGAGGGAATATGCCGGGTATACGGCGGCTAAAACGCTCTTTTGCCACCGTATCGCGATGCGGAAGGCGAGATCGCCCTCCCAATTACTCGTAGATACTGATGTTATCTGCGGAGTACATGCCGTTTGAGGTCGTGGCATAAAACCCGAGCTGCATATACGGCATCGTTCTCCAATATCCATTCCAATATGATTCCTATTGAGGTTAAGAATCCAACCAGGATATCTGATTGGAATGCCTAGTTAGGATTCCTAAGCTGGCCCTTTTGTGCCAGTTATTTTCCATCTTCGCTGGAGAAGGTTGAGTTCCCGTACCGCGTCGCGCTTTCAGCATTTCGTCCCGCGGGAAGATTGTGCTTGGGGGAATGTGACGAACCCAATTCGGCCGTGGGAGTTAAAAAGCCACTTATCCTCAGAGGGGCGCGCCAGGTCGGCAAGACTTGGCTGATTCGGGATCCGGCCCAACGGCATGGGCTCGATCTGCTCGAGCTCAATTTCGAGCGCAATCCGGAATATCGGAAGCATTTTTCGGCGAACACTCCCCGCCAAGTGCTGGATGATCTCTCCCTGGTCCTGGGCAGATCAATCCAACCGCAACGAAGTTTGTTGTTGCTCGACGAGATCCAAGTCACGGGGGAAATGCTCGGTAAGTTGCGCTGGTTCGCGGAAGAATCGCCGGAGCTACCGGTAGTTGCCTCCGGCTCGCTGCTCGAATTCTCGTTTAAGAATCACTTATGCGCCTTCTCGACCTGGCGGGCACGGAAAAGCCTTCACCAGTTCATGCATGACAAGAAGCTGTCGCTCGCCGTGCGCTGCGACGCCAATCCGCCTGCCTTTGTACCTAATAAGGAATCTCCCGCAATTCCTGCCGGAGATAGGAGACCAAAAGGCCCCTATCGTACGATTACTTTTCCGATCAATAATCGAACCAGGCGGAACGTGGAATTTATTCTCCCGGATTGATCCGAATTCGGGACTCATTCCGCTGTAACACCCTTTCCACCGTTGGAGACCCAACACATTGGCAGAGTTCGCCCATGCGATTCACGAGCCAATAATAGACCATTAATACTGGTCTTATCGAGGAGCGCCCGCATGGCTATCGCGGGAAAACCGCTTGGTAAAAGGCCGATCAGTAGCCAATTTTTTTGTGATCGAAACATGCGGATTCGTTCAGTTACCACCAATGGAGGTTGTTGATGGGAAAATGGTTAAGGATGTGCGCGATCCTGGCGGGAGTTTTCCTGCAGGCATACGCTGCTGCGGCCACTCAATTCGAAGCGGAAAACGCGACGCTTTCGGGCGGCGCGAACAGGAACACGAATCATGCCGGGTTTAC
This sequence comes from Fibrobacterota bacterium, assembly GCA_019509785.1. Classification (NCBI taxonomy): domain Bacteria; kingdom Pseudomonadati; phylum Fibrobacterota; species Fibrobacterota bacterium. The sequence goes on from JAEKLQ010000069.1 coordinate 70,899, forward strand.
GGGAACCGGATTCGTCGACGGTTTCTTCCAGAGCTCCACCGCCCAAGCGAGCTTTGCGACCGTCTCCGCGACCGCGGCGGGACCCAATACGGTAACGCTCAGGTACTCCGCCGGGAATGGGACCAGTACCAATACCGGTCTCTATGTCAATGGCGTGAAAATCAAAAACATCACCTGCAACGCCACGGCCAACTGGGATACCTGGGCGAATGAAGTCGAAACGGTAACGCTCAACGCCGGGAACAACACCATCGCCTACAAAGCCGAAACCTCAAGCGCGAGCAGTATCAACCTCGATAACATTTCCGTCCAGGCCATCGCCCAAACCTTTACGGTTACCTATAACGGTAACGGATTTACCTCCGGTACGCTTCCTGCGTCCGCATCTTTTGCTCAAGGAGCCACGGTGACGGTAGCGGCGGCCAGCACCCTTGCGCGGACAGGATTCAATTTTTCGGGATGGAACACCGCCGCAAACGGTAGCGGAACCTCCTTTTCTCCAGGCTCCACCTTTATCATGGGTGCCGCGAACGTCACGCTGTTCGCCATTTGGACGGCAATCCCGACGCTGACGCTCACCATCGGCAACGACGGACATGGAGCGACCTCCCCCTCCGGCCCGGTTACGGTAACCGCCGGCGCAACGACTTCGATCACGGCAACGCCTTCCGCCGGGTTTCAATTCTCCAGTTGGTCCGTAGTTTCCGGTAGCGCCGCCATCGCCTCGGCAACCTTGGCAACCACCACGGTGACAACCCCGGGCGGCAACGCCACCCTTCAGGCCAATTTTACGGCAACGGCCCCGGCAGGCGGCAACGGCCTGTCCTTCGCTGAAATCAGCGGGCCGGTAACGGTAACCTCAGCCAACACGGTTGTCCTTGCCTTGCCCTTCACCGCCCCTTCGGCCGGATTCATCACGGTAACCGTAACCGGACTTTATGGCACCGCCAGCCCCTATTCCGATGAGCAACGGGGCCTGGAAAGCTTCATTACACTCAACGCCACTTCCGGCGGCAGCCTTTCCGGGTTTTTGGAAAAGCCCGTCCAGCAAGGAGGCGCGCAGTACGTGAGCGAGACGAAAGGATTTCCGGTTACCGCGGGCGCGAATACCCTGCGGCTGATCGCGACTCCCCGATCCACGCTGACCACGACGGTCTATCAATTCGCAAGATGCCGGATGACGGTCGTATTTTCGACGCAGAAGTTGTAACAGCAAACGGATCTATTAACTCAGGTTATCAGCCATTTCAAAACATAGGAGTGAGATTATGAAGAGAAGCGGATTTTCCACAGGTTTCGCGCTGTCGGCCCTGGTCGTTGCGGTATGCAGCTTGCGAAGCATGGCGGCGGTGCATTCCCTTTCATTCGGGGCGGGCTCGGTCGAACCCCTTCAATATTTGAGCGCATCCCAGGGCGGGTTAAACGATCCGAATAATCCGAATCGTTTTCCCGTTTATTATGTGGAGAGTTCAGTGACTGCCGTCAACCGTTTCGGGTTTTTGCTTGACGGATCGGAATGGGCGAAATTGTTGGTGAAAAAAATCGAAGACGCCTACGCAAACAAAACCATGATTACCATTTATTATGATGATTCCTTTCCAAAACTGATTAAAGTGGAGCATGCGCTTCTCGGCGCGAATGTATCCGCGCTCGCCAGCCCCATCATCTACATTACGACCTGGACGACATCCAGTTTCTGAATGCAATCCAGGTCATGAGCTTTAAAGAACTCTCGGAAGCCGATTCATGTGGTAGGCTTCCTCGCAGTTTCCCCGCCGGGCGATCGGCGGGGATTTCCGAAATAAACGGCGCATAGGAAACCAAAACCTCCGCGTACACCGCGACATGTGGCTTGGACGGCGGAACCAGGACCGCCATTCGTGTGATCGAGGTTTGGGGTTGGAGGCCGATGCTGCGCATCCCGTCCGACCAGGGACAAGCAGTCGCAGGGGCGTTGCGGGGGCGGTAAGCCCCCGCAGAGGGGGAAGCGAAGGCCACCGCAGGGGCGGGCGCGCAGCGCCCGCTACCGAGGAGGCCGGAGCGAGGGGGAGGCTTCCCCCGCTTTAGCCCTTCGCGGCTTCCGCCCGGGCCGCCGCTTCAGCCTTGAGCTGGGCCATCACCTTCGGATCGATTTGGATATGCAGTTCCCGCAATTGCTTGTCGGTGACTTCGCCCGGCCCGCCCATCAAAGTATCTTTCCTTGTCCGGAGCGCCGTTGAATCCGGGGTCGAATAAATGGGGTATCATGCCGCAGCCTGAAGAATTGAAGGGGATCCGCACCGTCATCACCGAATATGCCGACGGCAAGAACGTGTTCTCCAGCGGCACCAAGCGCGCGAAGATGGACGCCCTGTTCGAAGAGATGGGGAAGGAGATGTCCACGGCACGCGATGTGCCTCGCCTAGTGGCGGCCCTGACGGCCAAGTACAAGGCGCAAGTGGACAAGATAGCGGCGGGCTAGGTCATTTCCGTACGTAACCCCGTCGCGCCCGGTAACCGTCCTGCGCGAAGCGACCGAGAGGCCCTGCGGGCTCTCAGCCCTTCGCCGCTTCCGCCCGTGCCGCCGCTTCCGCCTTAAGCTGCGCCACGATCTTCGGATCGATGTTGATGTGCAACTCGCGCAACTGCTTGTCCGTCACCTCGCCCGGGGCGCCCATCATCAGATCCTGCGCCTTCTGGTTCATAGGGAAGGCGATGACCTCGCGGATGTTGGACTCGTCGGCCAGGAGCATCACCATGCGATCGACCCCGGGGGCGATGCCTCCGTGAGGCGGGGCGCCGAGCTTGAAGGCGTTGATCATGCCGCCGAACTTGCGTTCCACCACTTCGGGCCCGTAGCCGGCAATCTCGAAGGCCTTGTACATGACTTCGGGCACGTGGTTGCGGATGGCGCCGGAAGACAGCTCCACGCCATTGCAGACGATGTCGTACTGGAAGGCGTTGATCTCCAGCGGGTTCTTGGTCAAGAGCGCTTCCATGCCGCCCTGGGGCATGGAGAAGGGGTTATGCGAGAAGGCGATGCATTTGTTCTCTTCGTCCCATTCGAACATGGGGAAATCCACGATCCAGGCGAACTTGAAGACGTTGGGATCGATCAAGTCCAGATCCTTGCCCAGCTTCTTGCGGATCTCGCCGGCCAGCTTGGCGGCCACGTCCTTCTTGTCCGAGACGAAGAACACCGCGTCGCCTGCGACGCCGTTGCCGCCGCCGTTCACGCCGCATTGCGCCGCCAACGAAGCCATTTGCTCCGGGGTGAGGAACTTGGCCAACGGGCCTTTGACGGGCGCGGCCGCATCGCCGGTCCAGACCAGGTAGGCCAGGCCTTTGGAGCCGATCGACTGGGCGAACTCGACCAGCTTGTCGAAGAAGGAGCGGGGCTTGTCGGCGATGGCCTTTACGGGTATGGCGCGCACCACGGAACCGGCGGCCACCGCGTTCTTGAAGGCCTGGAATCCCGACTCGGCGAACAGAGCCGACACGTCGCGGATTTCGATGGGGATGCGCAAGTCCGGCTTATCCGATCCGTATTTGAGCATGGAGTCGGCATAGGCAATGCGGCGGAAGGGGATGCCGTCCGACTTCTTCGTGGAGAACTCGGTGAAGACGCCGTGGACGACCTTTTCCACCGCGGCGAAGACGTCGTCTTGGGTCACGAAGGACATTTCGATATCGAGCTGATAGAATTCCCCGGGCGAGCGATCGGCGCGCGCGTCCTCGTCGCGGAAGCAAGGGGCGATCTGGAAATAGCGATCGAATCCGGCCACCATCAAAAGTTGTTTGAATTGCTGGGGAGCCTGGGGCAAGGCGTAGAAGTGCCCGGGATGGATGCGGCTGGGAACCAGGTAATCGCGCGCGCCCTCGGGCGAAGAGCTCGTGAGGATGGGCGTCTGGAATTCCATGAAGCCGAGATCGGTCATGCGGCGGCGCAGGGAAGAGATGACCTGCTGACGCAAGATGATGTTCTTGTGGAGCTTGTCGCGGCGCAAATCCAGGAACCGGTATTTGAGGCGCAGATCTTCCGGGCTATCCTCTTTGCCATCCACCAGGATGGGGAGCTGTTCGGCCATGGACTGGACGGTCAGCTCATGGACCGTGATCTCCAGCTCGCCGGTGGCCATGGCGGGATTGACGGTGGCGCCGTCCCGGGCGATGACCTTGCCGACGATGGTGATTACGCTCTCGTAGCGCAGGCGCGTGGCGGCATCGAAGAAGGGGCGCTCGGGATGGAAGACGATCTGGGTGATGCCGTAATGATCGCGCAGATCGATGAAGAGGAAGTGGCCGTGATCGCGGCGGCGGAACACCCAGCCCGAGAGTTTGACGGTTTCGCCTACGTGGGCCTTGCGCAATTCGCCGCAGGTGTGGGTTCGATAGAGGTGCATACGCCTTCCCGGTTGCCGCGCGTCGCGCGGGCCAATCCGGCCCCGCCTAACGACTTGGAACGATAGGCCGGGAAAAATAGTAGAAAGCCCGGCCGGGGCCAAACCGGGAGGCCAAAGGGCCGCGCCTAGGCGGGTGGCGCCGGGGCGGGGCGCCGGGGCGGAGCGCCCTTAGAAATGCACCGCGGGGAGCAGGGTCAGGTATACCGGATTGAACTTTCCTTCGGCCCAGGTCCAGGCGGTTCCGTAGCTCATGGACAAGGAGACGCGGTTCCAGATCCACAAACGCGCCCCGAAGGTGGCGCCGGTCGCGCCGGCCAAGTCCCAAACGGAGTTGGCCACGTGGTCACCGACTACGCAAGTTCCCTCAACATCCAGAGGACAAAGACCGTATTCGTAAACCGTGTAGGCCGTGGCTTTGTGGGCGCGATGGAATACGGTTCCCGTGAACTCCAGGTTTTCCCCCAGGAACTTTCCCGTCTCCAGGCCCGCTTCGGCTTCCATGTCGTTGCCTAACGAGTTGAGGCGGCGATGCCAGGTCTTGTTGGTGGTGAAACTGGCGTATGCGCCCAGCCGTGGCCAGAAGCGGTATCCCAGCAAGGTCGTCAGGCTCAATTGGTCGTACCCGTTGATCCAGCCGAAGCCGACGCGCAGGGGGAACTGCGCCGGCAGTTCCGCTTTGCGCCAGGGCAAATCCACCTCTTCGCGTTCCGGGGTGCCCTTGGCGAGCCCCACGAGCTGAATCCCGCTGGAGAGATCCTCCGGACCCACTTCGCGCATTTCCTTGTCCTTGAGACGGGCCTTCATTTGCGTGGTCTTGCGGCCTTCCTTGCGAAACACCCGGTAGGTCCCCGGCGGCAACGCGAGGATGGCATCCTTGCCCTTCTCCTTCCGGAATTCCGCCATCACCAGGGACTTCGCGTCGGCCACCAGCAAATCGCCATCGAGATCGGGCTTGAACCGGAGGCCGCCGCGGCCCGAATTCAGATCGGTCAGCACCACGTCGCCTTGCACGTCCAGGTTGAGCGCCGCCATGGCATGCTGGGCCCCGCCGCGGGAATCCTCCGTTTCCACCAAGGTCTTCTGGAAGGCGTACTGGTAGGCTTCCATTAAGGTTACGCGCCGATCGCCGGACACGTCGCCGGCCCCGCGCAAGGCGGTCATCAGGTTATGGGTGAAGAACGATCCCTGGAATTGATCCGATTCCTGCGCGTTCTCGTCGGGGGCGCTGGACGCGATCAGAACCGAACCTTCGGTGTTCAGCTTATCCTCGACGAGGAAGGGCTCGACCAGCCGGGCGCCTTTCAGGCGCGTGATGGCCCCGCTCTGGCAGGCATCCAGGATGCCGATGCGCAGCTTGGCGGGGATTTTCTCGATATGCTCCTTCAGATCCTTGAGCGGATATTCCTTGGGCCCCAGTTTCAAGTGGGTACCGGTGCCGTGGCCGGAGTAGTAGAAGAGGAAGATCACCTCATCGGAGGGAGCGGCCGCCAGGCTCTTGGCGCGGATGTCCTCGAAAGCCCGATCGAGATCTTCCGGCCGCGGCGACTTGAGCAGGAGCAGGTTGTCCTCTTGCACGCCACCCGCTTCGACCAGGAGCTCGGCCATCTTCTGCGCATCGGCTTCGGCGTATTGCAGGCGCGGATCGTCGTCCAGCCCGCGGTTATGGCCGGCCACCAAGGCCAAGCGGACGGTCTTGGCGGAAGCCGGCAAGACCACGGCAGCGAGAAGGATGGCGATCAGGGTCGGCGATTTCATGGGCGTACTTTCTTGCGCAACAGGAAAAAGGAAACGCGGGATCCGGAAGGGGCGCCATCGGATAAAACCCGCTCCAGGCCGGGAAGATGGCGGGCGGATCGGCCCCAGGCCCCTCGCAGCCAGGCTTCCAAGGCGAGGGTGTCCGACGGCGAAGGCGTCCAGATTCCCACCAGAGCCTCATCGGCGGGATCGGCGTCCAGCTCCAGGGCGAACGGGAAGGTCTTGTCCTGCCCGGCGGGCGAGATGGAATCGGCTCCGGCGCAGGAAAGGCACCCGATACGGCCGTTGGCGTCGAGGGAAAAGAAACGGATGAATCCGCTCCGGTCGGCGGAGTAAAAGGCCTGCAGCCGATCGCCGGGCCGATACCATCCCCCGCTCTTGGCCGGCAGGATGCTCGCCCCGCGCTTAAGCAGATAGCCGATGCGGAAGCCCTCTCCTTTGATGCGGGTGGCCTCTCTGTCCATCCCCGCTCCGGCGGGGAAGTATCGAATCGCGAGCGCCGCCGCCAGAGCCAAGGTCGCGAAAGCCAAGGCCGGACGAGGCGATAGCAAGGTCCTGACCCATCCCGGCCATGTGGGCCGGGCCCGGGTTTGGGATCGGGTTTGGGTCTGGGTCCGGGCCCCGGCGCGCAACGATTCCATCACCCGGCGCGTAAACTCCGGATCGGGAGGCGCCGGCCGCTTCCTCTCTTCCAGCCATGCGGACCACTCGCGGTCCAATTCTTGGGCGTCCATAGGTTATCCCTTCCTCCCGAATCCGCGCAGCTTGACTTGCAGAGCTTCCCTCGCCCGGCTCACCCGCGATCGGATCGTCCCCGCATTCGTCCCTTGTATCACCGCCGCCTCTTCATAACCGAAGCCTTCCACCACGGTTAACTCGAAGGCCATCCGTTGCTCCGGATTCATGTCCTCCAAAGCGTCTTCCAACAGCATCCGGATGCGCAGCCGGCGGGCGGGATCGCCCGGATCGGGGGCGGGCAGGTTTTCATGATCCTCCAGCTTTTCCGTCGCCTTCCGTTTGCGGCTGCGCACCAAGTCGAGGCAGCCGTTGCGCGCGATGGCGAACAGCCAGGTGGAAAAGCCGGCCTGGTTGCGGCCCGTATAGCTCCCGAGCGATTGAAAGGCCTTCAAGAAGGCGTCCTGGGCCAAATCCCGCGCGGCCTCCGGATCCCGTATCATGCGGTTGAGGAACCCGATCAACGGCCCTTGGTAGCGATCCACGAGGCCGGCGAAGGCATCGAGGTCCCCGCCGCGAATGCGTTCCAGTAGGACTTCGTCCCCTTCCGAGGTGGCCAGGTCAGATTTCATGGGTATTCGATGTAGGACGCCGGAAATGTGGAAAAGTTCGCTTTTTCTTCCGAATCGGCGGTTGCTCAGCAAAGGACTGGGATTGTACTCTTTTTTAACTATTTTCGCAGATCCCCAATGTGGTTACCCTGAGTAGCGTAGGCTTCGAATTTTTCATCATCGCCGCTTTGATCCTGGTGAACGGTCTGTTCGCCATGACCGAGATCGCCGTGGTTTCGGCGCGCAAGGCCCGTTTGCAGCAATGGGCCAACGAGGGCAACCGGCGCGCCCAAAACGCCTTGGACTTGGCCAACTCCCCCAATCGCTTCCTGGCCACCATCCAGGTGGTCATCACCATGTTTACCTTGCTCACCGGCGCCTACGGCGGCAGCACCATCGCCGAAAAGATTTCCGCGCATTTGCAGGGCCTTCCCTGGGTGGGCCAGTATCACGAACGCATCGGCCTCTCCATGGTGGTGGTCGCCGTCGGATTCCTGCAAGTGGTCTTCGGCGAGCTCGTACCCAAGACCGTGGCCCTGAATCATGCCGAGCAAATCGCATCCATCGTGGCCTGGCCCATGCAGCTCATTTCCCGGCTGGCCTCCCCCATCGTTTCCTTCCTCGGGCTGTTCACCGACGCCATCCTGCGCATGGTGGGAAGCAAGCCCTCCACCGAGCCTCCCGTCACCGGGGACGAAATCAACGTCATGATCGCGCAAGGCACGGAGGCGGGGGTTTTCCAGGAATCCCAGCAGGACATGGTGGAAAGCGTCATCGAGCTGAACGAGAGGCGCATCAATACCATCATGACCCCGCGGCCGGAAATCGTATGGCTCGACGTGGAAGCGTCCTTGGATGAGAGCAAGGAAAAGATCCTGGGTTCATCCTATTCGCGCTTTCCCCTATGCCGGGATAGCCTGGACGAAATCCTCGGCATCGTGCACACCAAGGATTTGCTGGCCGATTGCATCGCAGGCAAACCGCTGGACCTGGTTAGCAAGGCGCGCAAAGCCCTTACCATCCCCGAAACCATTCCCGTGCTCAAGTCGCTGGAGTCCTTCAAGGAATCGGGCATCCATATCGCCCTGGTGATCGACGAGTACGGCAGCTTGCAAGGGCTGGTCACCCTTAACGATATCCTCGAGAGCATCGTGGGCAACATCGCGTCCCATGATCAGAAGGAAGAGAAGCCGGGCGCCGTGCGGCGCGAAGACGGGTCCTGGTTGGTGGACGGCATGCAGCCCGTGGAGGATTTCAAGGACCTGATGGAGATCGACGACCTTCCCGAGGAAGGCACGGACACCTACCAGACCCTGGGCGGCTTCGTGATGATGCAGCTAGGGCGCATCCCCAAGCCCGGCGATCATTTCCAGAGCGGCGACGTCCGCTACGAAGTAATGGATATGGACGGCAACCGGGTGGACAAGGTGCTCGTCAAGAAGGAGGAGCCCCCGCCGGATTCCCAGGCGGAAGATCGGGCTGGGGAGGAGAAGGGCTGAGGGAACGGGACTGCAGGCCTCCCTGGCCCCAGACCCATTCCTTCTTCGCATCCTCCGCTTCCAACTCCTTGGCATGCCCGTAAAAATCGAGGATGCCTCCCCAAATCAGCTTTTCCGTGACCGCGAACCGGCCCGAATGGCTGGAGGGGGTCAGTATGACGGAAGCGAGCCGCTGCTTTTCATCGTCCAGGTCCTTCTCGGCCTTCTTGAGGCCCGAGTACGCATCGGCCACCGCCTTGAGATCCGCCTTCACCCGGTCCGACATCACGGCCCCGTACTTGGCGACCATGGCCTTCATGTGCATCAGTTTCTTTTCCAGGGGCTCCAGCTTGTGCGGGATCTCCGCCTTGAGGCGCTCCACTTCGCGCAAGCGGATCTTGGCCGCTTCCGCCGCCTTATCCACGATGTGGATGTGCGTATGGCATCCTTCGGCCCCAAGATCGGCGATCTCGACCTCGCCGTAAGCGCGGATCTCGCCCCCGACCACGGCGCATCCCGGCTTTCCCGCCTTCAGGTGCATGGCCGTAACCTGGCAGTTACGTAATCCCTTGGCAACTTCCACGGCGCCGTCCCCGCACTCGATGCGGACGTCCTGGGCCGCCATCAGCTTGATCCCCGTTTTGGCGGCGACGCGGCCCTTGCCATGGCCGAAGACGCACCCTTTGACGGTCACCGTCGCCGAATGGGACACGACTTCCGCGCCCTCGACCGTCCCTTCCACGGTGATGTTCCCGTCGGCCTCAACCGTGAAGCCTTCCTTCACGTTGCCCAGCACCAGGATGTCGCCATGGTAATGCAGGTTACCGGTGTGGAAATCCACGTCGCCTTTCAGCGTATAGGTGACCCCGACGCAGAGGGCGCCCGCATTGTGGTATACGAACCCGCCCACGGCGGCCACCAGGCTCATGCCATCGGGGCTGACGGTGGTATTGGCGCCCAGTTTGAATTGAGCATCCTTCGCCGCCGGCGCCGGCAGAGGCTTGCCGAAGATGTCCTCGCCCGGCGCGGCCGGTACCATGGGCGTCTTTACCGCCAGCACGTCGCCCTTTTTCACCTGATGGATGTTATCCACGTTCTTATAGTCGGCCTTGCCATCCTTTTTCATCACCGGCGCCAGATCGCTATCGACCTTGATCGATTCCTGGATCACGGCGTCCTTGCCCGGTTTGGGAAGCAGGCCCTGGGCGATGACTTGCCCGCGATCGTACTGCTTGCCTTGGATCATGCGATCGACCGCCGACCAATCGACGCCCTTCACGACTTTCAGGCTTTGCAACTTCTTGGCGACGTCTTCCCGCGTCAGGGTCAGACCCGCGGCGGCGATGGCGCTCTTGATGGTCAAGACCGCGCGCTGGGGTTCGGTTTTGATTTCCAGGTAATCGCCAGGGTTGGCTACGGAGGGAGAGGCAGGTTTTCCGGCCTCGGCAGTTTTCCCTGCCACCGTAGGAGCGCTAGTGGCCCCGGGAGCGGTCGTTGCTTCCGAGGACGTACCCGATTTGGGGGCCTCGGCCATATGATTATTATAGGACAGGCCCTAAAAACAGGGCAATACCTTAATTCTTACCTATCGGTAATAATCAAGGTCGGGTGGTCATCTGCCTATTTGGGCGGATTTTGGAGGCCCTGAAAGGATACAGCCTCGGGCTCATGGGCACTCGGAAAGCCGCGGCGCGCCATTGGCGCTCCGTTGGGAGCTGCAATGGCGCGCCATAAATCCCGTCACAGTATCTACCCAAGCATGCGCATTTTCGCGCTATCGGACGTTTGGGTCGCTTAACCGTGGCGCGCCATTGGCGCGCCGACCGGCGCTACATTGGCGCGCCATGGGTTCGGGTTCACCCCACCGCCTCCCGATGCACCGCCGGGGATCGCAGCATATCCAAGCAGGCTGCGACCGCGACTGATGCCCCATCACCTGGACCCAGGCGGGTCTCCAGGGCGGCCAGGCGGCTTTCCCATTCCGGCGGCGAGGCCAGGCCGTCCCACAGGGAACGGAAGACTTCCGTGTCGGGACCGGGCGCGGTACCCGCCCACTCCGGGAAGATCGCCTCTCCCACGATCAGATTGGGTAGAGCCAAGCGACGACCCGCGAGAAGCCTCTTTCCCAACGCGTAGGTGAGGGGATCCAAAAGGGCCATGACCAGGGTGGGCACGCGATTGCGGGCCAGCTCGAGGGTGATGGTGCCGGGGAAGGCCAAGGCGCGCGGCGCATGGGCCAACGCCGCCGCCGCATCGCTGCGGACCCTCAATCCCGGCGCACCGGGTTCGCGGAACGCCGCCGCGGACGCCAAAGCCGCCCTCCTCCCCGCATGCCGTCTGACGATACGCTCCGCCTCCGCCTCCAGGAAGGCCGGCACGATCACGTCCAACGGGGCATCCTGCGGAAGCTCTGCGGCATCCAGCAGGCGCAGCCAGGCCGGCAGATTGCGTTTAAGGACCGGCAGGCGGCTGCCCGGGCATAAGGCGATCGGGCCGTCCTTGGTTAACACCGGAGTTACCGTATCCTGGAAGTGACCCTGGGTGACTTTAAGGCCCGGGACGCGCCAGGCATCCGACTCGAAGGCGTACAGCGCCTGCACCGAGCAGCCCGCCAGGGCCCTTCTGGCCTTGCGCAGCTTGCGGTCCGGATGGCGATAGGCCCATGCCTGGGGCGGGGCGATGAAATGGACGGGAACGCCCAGGCTGCGCGCCAGGCGGGCCAGACGCATGTTGAGGCCCGGGTAATCGACGAGCAACGCCAAATCGGGCCGGAAGTCCCGCAGGGCCCGGGCGGCCGCGAACCAAAGGCGTATCGCGAAGAGGCCACGCACGAGGGCGTCCCCCGCTCCGCTGAAGGCGGTCCGGGAGATGGGGAACAACGGCCGCAAGCCCTCGGCCTCGGCGCGGGGCCCGCCCAGGCCGGCCAACTCGAGGTCGGGCGCTTCCGCGCGCAGCCGCGCCAGCGTTTTCCCGAGGATGGCGTCCCCGGAGGCTTCCCCGGCCGACACGAATACTCGCAGGGGCCGGCTCATGATAAGGTGATGGGATCCAGACGCGTGAGCGATGGAACGACGCGATCGAATTCATCGCCGCGCACCGGCCCAGCGGTATGCGGATGGATCCAGATGGTGGTCCAACCCCGGGCCCGGCCCGATTCCAGGTTGTCCATGCGATCGTCCGCGAAGTGGATACGCGCCCCTTCGCCATGGCGCGCGCGCACGTGGGCGTCCACCTTGGCGTAGGCGGGGAGATTGGGCTTGCCTTCCCAATCCATATAAGCGATGTCGAAAATGCCTTCCAGGCGCCGCGGGAAAACCCGGCCCGCCGTTCCTACGGCGCCCGCCGTTCCTACGGCGCCCGCCACCTCTGCGCTGCCCACCGCGCCGCCGACCCCGGCCGCGTCCAACGCCGAGGCCGCGTCCCGCGCCGCGCCGGCCTCCGCCTCGGGCAACAAGCCCTCCAGGCCCATGGACCGCATCCCCCGCACGGCCCAGTCCATGCGGGCGTTGGTGAAGAGGTAGACCGGATGGGGCAAGCGCGCCAGCCAGTCCTGCAAAGCCGGATCGGGCGGCGGCAAATGCTCCGCGCCGATGGCATGGATGAAATCGCAATAATGGTTCCGGTCCACGCCGTATAGTTCTTCCAGTCCCTTGAGGGTGGTACCGTACTGGTCCCATAACTTGATCCGCAACGCATCGGCGGATTGGCTATCCATCCCGAGGAAGGTCTGCATGTACAGATTGATGCGCCCATCGACGGCGTTCAAGGTCCCGAGGGTGGAGGGATAGAGCGTATGATCGTAGTCGAGGAGCAGCACGGTGGAAGGCTTCAAGGCGACTCCCAGAAGGCTTCTAGCACCCCGAAGGTAAATCCCCAGATGGCCCCGCTGCCGTCCGCCACCTTGATGCAAGGGAAGGAAAGCTGCGGATGCTTTTCGCTCATGGCCGCCATCAGGCGATTGGCGGGGTCGCGCAAATAATCCTCCGGCAGCCAATGCGCTTCGGCGATTTCCCTTTCGTCCAAACGGACCTCGGGCTTGGCGGCCATTTCGAAAAGGAAGGGGGCCACGGCCATGGGAATGCCCATATGGTTGCCGGCGATGGCCAGGGGCAGGGGCCGCACCAGATGGGCCCGCTCTAAACGGACCCCGCTTTCCTCGAAAGTCTCGCGGATGCAGGTTCCTAAAAGATCAGGGTCCCCGGGCTCGCGACGACCGCCGGGCAGGGCGAAATGACCCGACCAAGGGTCCTTGGGATTGATCGCCCGGCGCAACAACAAGTACTCGGGATTCTCCCCTTTCACGCGGATTAGGGCCACTGCGGCGGCCGCTTCCGGCCCGGCAGGACCGGGTCCAGGGAGTGCCGAGAGAGGCGATTCGGAATGTGACATCGGTACTCCCAAACTATAAATATGGCTGGTCGGCTTCGTGCGGCAAGTCCCTCTGATAGTTGGAAAACAGGCCTTCCTGGCAATTTTTGTTAAATTTACAGGGATATGTTAAGACCGCCCAAAGCGCATCTCTTAGGCGCCAGCGTTCCCGATTTGGAAGCGCTCGTAAAGGAACTCGGCCAGCCCGCGTTCCGGGCACGTCAATTGCGCGATTGGATGTTCGGCCCCTTCGAGTCCGATTTCGGTAAAATGTCCAATCTCCCCAAGGCTTTGCAACAAGCGTTGGAGGAAAAGGCGACCTGCCGGGTGCTGGGCGTGAAAGCCAGCCAGACCTCCCATGACGGGACCACCAAGTGGGTTTTCGAAACCCACGACGGCCACTTCTTCGAGACCGTGCTCATCCCCAGCGAGGATCGCCGCTCCATCTGCGTTTCGTCCCAGATCGGCTGCGCCATGGGCTGCACCTTCTGCCGCACGGCCACCATGGGATTCATCCGCAATCTCACCTTAGGGGAAATCCTGGAGCAAGCCTGGTTCGTGAGCCGCCACCTGAAAGACACCGAAGGGCCGGAGGCGCGCCTTAGCAACG
>JAEKLQ010000070.1 GCA_019509785.1 Fibrobacterota bacterium
GTTACCCATCGCAATCCCAAGACCTGCGCGGATGCCTTGGATCAAGGGAAGATCGACTTCGATCAGAACGGGGCGGTCCGCATCCTGTGGGCGCACAATATCACTATCGATGGGATCGCGGTGGACGCCGGGGGCGCGGCGCCATTCAACAATCCCAACGTCTGGGGCGACGGGGTGACCTGCAATGGCCAACTCTATCCCCTCTTCCACGGCAATGCGGGCATTGCCATCTATATCTCCGGCGCGGTTACCATCCGCCGTTGCGAAATCAGTAACGGTTACTTCGGGATCGCCGTGAAGGATCGCAACCAGGGCGGCGCCTTCGCCAATTTCAATCCGGCCGATCTCGCGAAGAACAACATCGTGCCCTTGTCCGGATTCGGCCGGGTCGGAAACCATATCTTCGAGCGGAACCGCATCCACAACAATAGCTGGGGATTCTTTTCCGAATCGGATTGGGATTTGGGGAACACCGTGCGCTACAACCTGATCTACGAGAACCATCATGCCACCGCGGCCGCGGCCGCGGCAGTAAAGGCTCTGAGCTCGGAGGGCGCCAACCAGCCGGGTGGGGCGTTCATGTTCAAAGACGTGATGCTCACCCCGTGGGCGATCTACAACAACACCTTTTGGCATAACAACACGATCTTCGCGGGCGGCTATAGGCCGGGCGCGCAACACCTCATCTTCAACAATATCTTCGCCACCCCGGCCGAATACTGGTCTGCCAACGTAGCGTTCCCCAACTCTTTCATGGAAATGACGCCCTTCTTCGTCAACCGGATGCATAACAGCCTCTTCGCGGCGCAAATCGACCCGCCCAAACTGGATAGCCAAAAGGTGCAGGCGCAGCAATACGACCAGGCCACGCAAAAGCAAGTGGTGGCGGATTCAACGCCCAAGTTCTACCGTACGCTCCGGATCATGAACCAAATGGGCGAGCCGGCCAAGGCGGACATCACCATCAATCTCACCTTGAACATGTCCACCGGTCCGGTCGTCGTGCCCCAGACCCTCACAGGCGCGATCCTGCCCGGCGCCCAGATCATAAGCGCGACCGATGCCTTTCCGGCTTCGGCCAACGTGCGATGGTACGAAATCAAGTTCAAGTCCACCGATCCCGCCAGTCCCGACTTCCTCTCGCCGGATTGGGATGATCCTGACGTGAAGAAATTCGTGATGAATGCAGGTTGGCCCGAGGCCGGCATCTACAATTCTGATGGGCAGATCGCGGACATTGGGGCGATTCCCTCCGTCTCGCGTCACACTGCGGACGTCATCATCCGTCCGCTTTCCCCTGCCCTCCTGACCGGCACCAACGGCATCCTGAGCTTCGATCTCCAATCGGTGAACGGCGATCTGTCCGGCCTCAAGGTGAAGCACATCGCCCTGGTGAGGAAGCTTCCCGTCCTTCTGACTGGCTTCGGAGGTGCTACGGCCTTGGTCGTTCCCCCGTCGATCCCCCTTACCGTGGCGGATCCCAGCCTGAAGATGGGTTCCAATACCTTGACCATCGCGGGCTTGCCCGCGCAAATCGATACCTCCACTTACGCCTTCGTCGAAATCATCGCGGAGGGAACGGCGTCAAACGGAAAACTGGCGACGACGAACGTGGGATTCATCCCGTACCGCAAGCTCGATTACAAGTTCCTGGTCGAAGTGCTCGATGTGAACACCGCGGCCAAAATCAGCAGCGTGAAGGTGGGAGAGACGGCGGGCTTGCGCATCACTCCGCAATCCCTGAACGGCCAGCTATTCAATAATACGGTTTCACCGGTGGAAGTGCATCTCGCCTCCGGATCCGACTTGCTCACCCCTCCCTATCCTCCGGCCACGAAGATCGTGGTGGATCAGGTCGTTGGCGTAACGACCAAGCAAATCCTGTTCACCAAGGTTCCCGCCGGAAACATCGAATACGTGGCCGTCTCGGGCATTTGGAAGCAAGGGGATAAAACCGTAGCCTTCTACGGCATCTCCCAAGGCGTGACGATCCTGCCCGGAGATCCAGCCAAGATCGCCTTCCAAAATCCGCCTTCGAAGATCACTTCCCCCGGCGCCGCGCCGGTGATCGACCCTGGTACGCTCTATCCGGTCACCGTCGAAGTGCGCGATATCTTCGACAACCCGGTGGGCGGGTCCGCGACCGTGACCATCAAGAGCAACAATCCCACCATCGGCGATATCGATGGCCCGACCACGGCGGTCACCGATTCCAATGGCGTCGCCAAGTTCAACGCCAAGGTGACGACGGGCGACTTGAACCAAACCTTCGAATTGGAAGCGTCCATCCCGAACAAACCTTCGGACAAAGCGGATCTGAAAGTGGGCAAGGCCCGTGATCGCTTGTGGATCCTGTATGGGGATGCGGCGAAGTACGATGCCAACGCCGAATTACGCGGCGCCGCGGGCCAGCGCTTGGCGGTGACCATCCGCGCGGGCAAGGATCCGGACACAAAGCTTACCGACCGCCAGACCGACGTCGTCGTCACGGGTTCGACCGGACTGGCCATCTATGCGGGAGCCAACGATGCGAATCCTTCTTCCGCCTTCAAGCTTACGAACGGCGAAGTGGTGATTTATGTTACGGGCCTCCGGGCCGTGGACAACGGGTACCTGAACGTCGACCCGGCCACCACCGACAATACCATCCTCGGCGGAACCCGCTCTAAGATCTATTTCACCTTCACCCCCGGCGCGGTCCTATCCGCTTCCTTCCATGCCGACAATGGCCAAGCCGCCGTGGATAGGGTCGAGATCACGTTCCGCGCCGATCTCAAACGGGCGCCTGATTCAATCGCCCTGTCCTGGCCCTCCGCGGGCGCCAATGCGAAGGTGGAAAAAACGGGAATCACCTGGAACGCGGCCTCTCCGCGCCAGGTCACCGTTAAGCTCGCCGATCCTTTCCCGGCCGGACTCTCCGCGGGCACGGGCGCCGGGACGGTATATATCTTCGATCCCGCCACTCCGGAAATTCCCGTGCAGGCCATGGCCTTTACCGGAGCCGATTCCGTCGGGCCGTTATTGGACTCCGGCGTCGTGCTCGAGAAGCTGGTTACCACGGGCCAGGACACCCTGTTCATCGGATTCAACGAGAAGATCGACGGTTCCCGTCTGACGGGCCAATCCCTGCAGCTCATCAAACCCGGAGCGGCGCCCATCGTTCTCACCATCCTTACCGCGGAAGAGATCCCTGGCAAGGGATGGCGTATAACCTTGAACGATCTCGGCGCCCAGGCGCCGGCGGGCGGGGATTCCCTGAAGATCAATGCCTCGGGCCCCTTGACCGATGCGGTCGGCAACCATGCCCATCCGCTCAACCGGCCCATCGCGCTCAAGCTCAAGAACAAACCCAGGCCGGCCCTGCTGACGGTCCGCTTTGATCAGCCCTACGAAAAGGTGAAGAGCGATCCGCAGTCCCCCGATTTCGTCATCCTCTCCGGAAACGCCGATTCTTCCTGGACGCCGGTCATGGGCAGCGTAGCGGGCCGCCCGGCGCAGGATTGCCATCAGTTGGCGTGCGGCGGGCCCGTGCAAAGCGTCCCCGGGGCCGGGATTGATAGGCCGGCCATCACCCTCGAGACCGATCGAGCCGTCCAGTACAGCGTAACCATCTTCGACAACCTGGGCGAGTTCGTGAACGGATTCACCGGCGAGATCACGAACGCCCAGCTCGGTTTGGACGACCGTAACCTACCGGTTACGGGAGGGAGCCCTCTTTTCACCCGCGGGGCCCAGGGCAAATTCACGTTGAAGATCGGTTGGAACGCGAAGTCGACCACGGGTTCCCGGGCGGCGACGGGCGTCTACATCGCCAAGATCACGGCCGTGAGCACGGCTGAAGACGGGGATGGCAAGCCGACCCGCCTGGCGCAATCGCAAGCGGTCCGGTTCGGGCTGATGCGGAATTAAGGCCGGTATCCCACCGTGAAGGATACGGTTTGGTGCTCGAAGTCGGTGAGGGTGCTCCCGGGCTTCAGGCCGTAATCCAAATCTGCCGGTGCGATGAATTCGGGCTGGATGCTGAAATTCGCTTTCAGTATATCCACGGACAAGGTCGAATCCATGCCCTCCAAGCTCCAATCAGCCGTCTTATTCCCCCACACATCGCAAAGTTCGATGTCGAGCTGGTCTTGGAATTCCGTGTCTCGCTGGCGTAGGAAACCGGTTCCGGAGTTCCCGCTGATGATGGTATTGAGGATGCTTAATCCGGAATGGGGGACGCTCACGTTGATGCCATCGCCGCCGTTGTCGGCGATGGTGCAGTTCCGCATTCCCCCGTTCGGGATATTCATATCCAAGCCGGAGCCCGAATTGCGCGCCAGCAAGACGTTTTTCATCTTGAAGGTGACGGACTGGTCGTTCTTTCCCTGTATGAACGCGCCTTTGGCGTTTTGGATCAGGCGGCAATCCGTCAGGCTTACGTCGCTGTCGACCACCCTCAATCCATAGGAAGTGCTGCTGTCGAAGACGCATCTCAGGAACGTGATATTCTTGCAGGTCGCCACCAATTGCACGCCGCCGCGGAAGACGATGTCCTGGAATTGGATGTTTTGGTTGGCGCTGAGGATCATCGCGCTGCTCGAGTGGAAGGGTACGCGGAGCACGGTACGTTCGCCCGGATATCCCCGCACCACGATGGGATTTTCCGGAGTACCGGAATGGTTGAAGCGGAGATCGACCGAATAATCGCCCTTAGCGATCAACAAGGTGTCCCCCGCCTGCGCCCCGGCGGTCCCGGCGAGTACCGAACCGGCGCTGTCCAAGGGCGGCTTATCGTGGGACTGCTTTACGAACCGGATGGAATCGTTGTAATCGGTTACCACTGCATTCGCCGCTTGCCGATCCAGGTTATAGGCCCCCACGGCCGCATTGCTATCCGCGACGGCGGCGTTCCCTTTGCCGATGCTGGCGCGTAACAGATCGAAGGATGTAATGTCCCGGGCGAAAGGCGCGAGCACCGAGTCGCTGAAATGCGTAGGGTAGATCGAGAGGGGAGAATGGTCCGCGTTGGCCGTGGCCATGAACGAGGTCACCGTGGCCATCTGGGCCTGCAGGTTGCTCCGCCCCACGTCGAAGCCGGCGTAAGGGCCGTAGGTCTTCAGGGTGTCCAGGAACACGAAAAATTGCAATGCGACGAGGGAATCCGGCGGCGCGGTAAGATTGCCGGACTCGGCGGCGGCGTTGTCCTTAACCCTCTGCGCGTTAATCGCCCGCTGCTTCGCGTTATTCGAAATGATATCCGCATTCCCTAGGGAATCCTTCCGGAATGCGTCGGCGAACCCCGCGATCATGGACGCGTACCCTGAGTCCACGGCGGCCAAAGTTTTAAGCTGGGACTCTAGTTGTTTGCGGACGGTGCCGGCGGGGACGTCGCCCCCGTTCTCCGGATCGAAGGGATTCGTCCGTTCGATGCACGAAAGGGCCAGCGAGGCCGCGCACAATGCCGCGGAGGCGCGGAGTACGCCCGCAAGGAAGCCTCCGAGCCCCCGCCGATTCGGAATGCCGATGCGGATCATGGGTATAATTATATCTAATCCCGCCCGTGGCCGGCCGGGGTCGCTATATTGTCGCCTACGGAGCGGAGTGAAGTCGATGGAATCGCGGTGGGGAAGGATGATAATGGCGGCCCTTGGCCTCGCCTGCGCGGCCATTCCGCGCGCCGAGCAGGCTTCCGGGGCGCCCCTGTCGGAGTGCGCCTCCCCCAGTAAAACCCTTTTCTACACCCCGCGCGCCCGCTCCGAATCGCTCCTGCCCCCCGGATTCTCGGACAGCTTATGGTCGCAACTGGATGGACCCGTCCGGGAATTGGGCTATTGCCTGAAGGCCATGCCCATCGGGAAAGTCTCCGGCGATACCAGCCGGAACGGCGATAATCTTTTCCTGGAAGCCTGGGCCCGGGACGAGGGCGGAGGGACCATATCGGTTTCCATAGCGGCCCTGCGTTTGCGGGAAGTAGCGGCAGGAAAGCTGCCCGAAGCGGAGGCGAGGCCGTTGGTGTATTTCCGTTTCTCCCCGTTCGAGGCGGTCGGCATGTATAGCGTACTCGCCAAAAAAGTCGCCGAGAACCTGCGTAGCCAGTACGTCGCCGTGCTATTGATCCGATCGCATCCCGCGGGCGCGGTGGTGCATGCGGCCTCGGGATTGGAAGGCTCGACTCCGGTGGAATGGGTCGTGCCCTTAGGCGAACTGCCGATCACCGTCTCCATGCCCGGATATCTGGAAGCCCGGCGGAATCTCGATTTGGGAGTCCCCGGGCAGCACACCTATGACCTGCAATTGGCGAAACGCCGATTCTACAATTCCAAGTTCATCTACCCTACCCTGGCGGCAGGCGCCGTGTCCGCGGCCGCCTTCGTCCTGGAGAACCATTATTACGGTATTTACCAGGCTTTAGGTCCGGCGGACAGCCGGGATAGGCCCGAGGCCTTCGGCCAAAACTTCCGGACCGCGAAAAACTACGAACGTATTGGGTATACCTCCCTGGCTTTGACCTGGCTGGGCCTCACCCTATGCTTCACCTTTTGACACGGGCGGCCTGTTCTCCAATGGTAAACGGCCGAATTCGGCAAATTTCCGAATATAATGCCGTTCCGACCTTTCCGCACGGTATTTATGAACTTTTCGCATGGGCTTTACACTAAGTAAATCGAGGGATGTAAGCGAATGAGCAATCTGAGCGAACCCAGTAAGCAGCTCCTGAGCGAATGCAAAGCCGGCAACCAGGCGGCATTCAAGGAAATATTCCACATGTACCGGAGCTACGCCTACAACCTCGTCTATAAGATCACCGGGCCCGAAGGGGAACATGAGGATCTGGTGCAGGAAGCCTTCTTCCAAATGTACCTGTCCCTCAAGTCCTTCCAAGGCAACTCGTCATTCAAGACCTGGTTCCACCGGGTCATCATCAATACCTGCACGGCGCGTTGGCGCTTCCAGGAAGCCGGCAAGCGCATCTCCGCCAAGAAAACCACCAGCTTGGAGAGCATGGATTACGAACTGCCGAGCCGGGACGAAGGCATCGCCAAAGAGGTGGAGCTGAAAAACCTGGTCGAGTTGGCCTTGGCCCAGCTGGACGATAAGTTGCGGATACCGGTGGTATTGAACATCTACTCGGATATGGATCTTTCGGAAATCGCCTTGGCCTTGGACATCCCCGAAGGCACCGTCAAATCGAGGCTCTTTACCGCGCGGCAGAAAATAAAGGAATATCTGGATACCCTGGAATAAGCATTATGAACGCTCCCAACCACAACCCCGGCGCCCCTCGCGATCCCGACCATCGCTTGCGCCTCTTCGTGTCCCTGCTGAAGCAGGACGTGGAAGTCCCGCGCGACTTCTCGAAAATGGAGAAGGCGTTGCTGGAGCGCATACAGAAGGCCGATGCCCTGGGGCCCTTCGCCGTTCTCAAGGTCGAAGAGACGCCTCCTCCCGGCTTCTTCGATAAGGTGGAAGCCGATCTGATGACCCGCTTCCAAAACCATCGCGAGTACGAGCAACCCGTGAACGACGTGATCGCCGCTCCGGTCAAGCCCTCGGGCATGGAACTGCATCGCATCGAAAGCCGCCTGGATGAGCGTATCGACCTGGCCCGTCGTTTGGAACCCTGGGAGCTGGTCGTCAAGGCCGGCGAAGTCTTGCCGCTGGGCCGCTGGGAAGCCATCGAAGAGTCGCTCTTCGCGCGCATCGAGCAGCACCGCAAACTGGATTTGATCGCGCCCGCCCACACCTGGCTCGGCTTGGGCCTGTTCCGTTCGACCCCGCTCCGCATCGCGGCCGGCTTGGCCCTCGCGGCCGTCGCGTCCCTCGGGGCCTGGAAGTCCCTGCGCCGTCCGTCCGTCCCTTTGGAAACCCTTGTGTATCAGGCCCAGGGCGCCACCGCCAGCGAGATCGCCTCCGCCTTCCCCCAGGGCAGGCCCGACCTCCATGGCCGCGCGGATATCCTGTCCCGCGACGACGGGGCGATGACCTTGGTGAACCAGCGCGGTTTCGTGGAGATGCATAACGGTTCGCGCTTGCAGATCGAGGAAGCCGATCAGAAGAAGATCCGCTATCGCGTCGCCTTCGCCGGCCACGGCCACGCGGCGCGCGGAAACGTCACCTTCTTCGTGAGCAAGCGGAAAGCCGGCGAGAAGTATCAAGTGGCCACGCCCGATTACCGTATCGACGTGGTGGGGACTTATTTCCGCGTGCGCCCGGATCTAGGGGGCCGCGTCGCCACCTCGGTGCTGGAGGGCAGCGTCAAAATCCATTCCGATGTCTATGGCGATTTCGAAGTGGCCGCCGGCCAAAGCCTGGTCTACGATGCGGCCACGGAGCGCTATCGCGTGCAGGACGGCGGGGCCAGCGTGCGCCGCGAGGATATCGAGACCGTGCCCGGGGTGGACGAGCTGAGCCACTACGGCGTCGTGACCGTGACTTCGAACGAGCCTGGGGCCGAAGTGCGCGTGGATGATCGCTTCAAAGGCGCCACGCCCCTGGTAGTGCTGCTGCCGCCCGGCCGCCATTCCTTGCAATTGTCCAAGGACGGGCATCCCCCTTTGGATACGGCCGTGACCGTGGCGTTCGGAGGCACTCACCGCTTGGCCTTGGCCCTTCCCGAGGCCGCCAAGCACATCGCCAAAACCCTCCCGGCTCCCGCCCGCCCCTCCGCCGTCAATTACTCCCCGGCCCCCGCACCGGCGCCTCAACCCATCCAGGCCGCGCCTTCTCAAGCCGAGGAAGCCGACCTCATCTACCGTAAGGCGGAGCAAATCCAGTCCGCCGATTGGCAAGGCGCCATCCAACTCTATCGTCAGGTGCTGGAAAATCCGGACGCCCCTCCGTTACGTAAGGATGACGCGTTGTTTTCGGTAGCCCGCTTGCGTGCCGAGCACGAGAAGGATAAGACCCAAGCCCGCGAGGACTTCCTGCGCTATCTGGCCATGTACCCGGACGGCGCCTTCGCCGGCGAGTCATGGCTGCGGCTGGCCGAGCTCGAAGTGGGAAGGAACCAGGGCAAGGCCATCGAGTATTACCTGCGCAGCATGGAGAAGATGCCGCATCATCCCCGCATGTCCGAGATGCAGCACCGCGTGGGACTGCTATACTTGCAGAACAAGCGTTACGATGAGGCCATTGCCATGTTCCGGCAAAGCCTGGGCAATATCCTTTACGCCAACGAATCCGAGAAGCGTAAGATTTACCAGAGCCTGTACCGGGCTTTGGTCGCCAAAGGCGACAACCTCGCGGCCGGGGAAATCGCCAAGGAATACCGCTTCCAGGACGATAGCGCCGGGAAGTAAGGCTTTCCGCCCTGACCGGGCGGCCCAATCTTCCCAAGGTCGCTTGCTTTAGGCGGCCGATTCCATTACCCTTTTGAATACCCATGCAATACCTCATCATGCCCGGCATCGGCGATTCCGGCCCGCATCATTGGCAGACGCTTTGGGAAAAACGCGACCCGCGCTTTAAACGGGTGAAGCAGCGCGATTGGGATAATCCCGATCGCGTCGAATGGGTCGGCGCCCTCGGGCGCGCCATCGCGGATTACCCCGGGGATCTGATCCTGGTGGCGCATAGCCTGGCTTGCCTACTGGTTCCCCATTGGACCCTGACTTCCCAACCCCGCATGCGCGGCCGCGTCCGCGCCGCGCTTCTGGTGGCGCCGCCCGATCCGGGCGGACCCGCATTTCCTGCGGCCGCGACGGGCTTCGCGCCGGTTCCCCTCTTCCCCCTGCCCTTCCCCAGCCTGGTGGTCGCGAGCACGAATGACCCTTATGCCAGCGTGGCTTATGCCGCAGGACTGGCCCAGGCGTGGGGCAGCCGGTGCGAAATCGCGGGGGCTAAAGGCCATCTCAATTCCGAAAGCGGATTGGGCGAGTGGCCGGAAGGCATGGAATTGCTGGAGAGCCTGGTGCGCCAGGCGATACCGAAGATGGATACATGAAAATCCCCCTCCAAGCCCTTACGGTTCCATGTGGTTTCGCAGGTCTTGGAGGGGGGAAGTGGTGGGTACCGTAGGGATTGAACCTACGACCCGCTGATTAAGAGTCAGCTGCTCTACCAACTGAGCTAGGCACCCGAGGCGGATAAATATAATCCTAGGTTGTAATTTTTCCAAAACATTTCCGGCCCCGAATCCATGAGCCCCGCAACCGCCCTCCCCAGCCCGCCCATTCCCGAAGAAGACGGATATCTGGCCCACCTTCGCTTGGAAAAACGGCTGAGCCCGGAGACGGTAGCGGCGTACCAGTCGGACTTGCGATTGTTCTTCCGGCAGGCGTCGGGATTGGAAGCCATGACGCTGGCCCATTTGCGCGCCTTCCTGCGCGGCGTAGCGGAGCTGGGCTTCGCGCCTGCCAGCATCTCCCGTTACCTTTCCGCCTTGAAGAGTTACTCCGCCTGGCTCGCCGAAGAAGGGCATCTCGCGGTGGACCCCGCGCGCGTCCTGAAAGGCCCCAAGCAGCAGCGCTACAAGCCCTCCAGCCTGAGTCATGCGGAGATGGACGCCTTGTACGATTCCTTGGAAGCGAAAGCGGCGGAAGGGGGCCCGGCATCCTTACGCGATCTGTGCCTGATCGAATTGCTGTACGGCCTGGGGCTGCGGATTTCCGAAGGCATAGGATTGAAACTCGATCACGTGAACCTTACCGAGGCCGCCGTGCTGGTGCAGGGCAAGGGAAGCAAGCAACGCTTGGTGCCATTGGGCGGCAAGGTAAGCGGTAGCTTGCGTCGCTACCTGGAGATCTGGAACGGGACGGGACGCACCGACACCGTATTGCTCAACCGCTTCGGGCGTCCGCTCTCGCGCATGGGAGCGTGGAAAATCGTGCAGCGCATTTGCCTGGAAGCGGGCATTACGACGCCGGTTTCCCCGCATACCTTCCGGCATACCTTCGCGACCCATCTGATTATGGCAGGGGCCGATTTGCGCTCGGTGCAGGAGATGCTGGGCCATACCGATATCAGCACCACCCAGATTTACACCCACCTCGATCAAGACTACCTGCGCGAGGTGCATAAGAGTTTCCATCCGCGCAACCGGGGCGGAAAGCCCTAAGCCCCCGCGCCAATCGGGGGTTGGGCGTAGACTTACGCCGCCTGCCGAAATCGCCGCTTCCGATTGCCATAATGGCGGGCCCGCGCCAAAACCGGGCGTTTCTTGGGCCTGAATCGGAAACCAGGACTAGCCTCGGCATTGGAACGCTTATTGCGTTCTCTCCCCCATGTCCGACAATCGAGTCGAACCGAGAAGGAGTCGCAAATATGTTCGGCAAGAATGTCGCTCCCTGGGATAGGTGCAATCCGGATAACCGGGACCACAAGGCTTAAGGCGGAAGCGATGGACACGCAAGGGGAAGAAGTACTCATCCTGGACGCGTTTACGCAGTCCGACTATGCGATCTGCATCACGGATCCGCATGGAACCCTTCTGCGCGTCAACGACGCTTATCGCAGGCTGTACAAGTTCGGGCCGGAAGAAAGCGTGGTGGGCTCTCCCGCCTCGGTGATCCGATCCCCGCTCACCCCCGACCAAGTCTACCGATCGATGTGGAAGACCATTTCGGCGGGAGGGATCTGGCGCGGCGAACTGAGCAACCGCGCGCGGGACGGAAGCGAAGTGTATATCCATCTCACCATCTCCCCCGTCCGGCGGAAGGGGCGCATCGTAGGGTACATGGGTTTTTCGCTGGACCGCGCCCAGCAAGTGATCTTGGAAAAGCAATTGTTCCACGCCAACAAGCTGATGGTGATCGGGACCTTGGGTTCGGGCATTGCCCATGAGATGAATAATCCCCTGGCGAGCATCCTGCTGGATGCCGAATACCTGCGGGACAGGCTCGATGAGATCGTCGGGCACCCCGCCGTCGAGCAGGCCCGCCAGGCTTCCAATTCCATCATCCGCTGCGCGGAACGCATGCGGCGCGTGTTGGAGCATCTTCTCCAATACAGCAAACCGGAGAGCCTGCAAGCGCGCTCCACCATCACGGCCCCTTCCCTGCTCGAAGATTGCTTCATGTTCGTGGAAGGCCAGCTCCGGGGCCAGGGGATCGAGGTCTCCTTGGACGCTGATCCCGGCCTTTTCATCGTCGGCAACCGCTCCGAACTGGAGTCGGTCATCCACAATCTCATCGCGAATTCGCGCGACGCGTTCGCGGGTCAGACCAATAGCGACAAGCGCATCTGCGTTTCCGCCCGCGCGCTGCCCGAAAAAGGGCTCGTCAGCATAGAATTCAAGGACAATGCCGGAGGCGTGCCCCCGGAGGTCCAGTCCCATCTTTTCGAACCTTTCTTCACCACCAAGGGGGCCGCGGGCTCCGGACTGGGGCTTTCCCTGAGCCGGCATATCCTGGCCGCCCATGGCGGGGAGATCCATTTCGAGTCCGGCGACGGGTGCACTACTTTCCGAATCCTGCTTCCCGCCTCCGGAGCCGGAGGGATATCCCTATCTTTTCCGGCGCCCGAAAACCGTAAGCAGGGAGCCGAGGGAAAGAATGGATATGCGACCAGGACGGGAAGGGGATTTTCCGCGCCTTTCGGCGACGGGTCCGATGTCGTTGGCGGATAACGCCGCGACGGCGATCTCGCTTTACTGATTTCCGCTTCAATCCGGGGAAGCCACGGGCGGCGGGAAACGATCCATCTTCCGCAACATCGGGAAGGCTTTCATCCAGGTTGCCGTAACGGCCAGGGTAGCCAGTCCGCCCAGTACCACCGACCTCTGCACCCCGAACCATCCCGCCGAAACCCCGCTCTCGAATTCCCCGAGTTCATTGGAAGCTCCGATGCAAACCGAACTGACCGCGGCCACGCGCCCGCGCAAGGCATCGGGCGTACCGCTTTGGATCAGGTATTGCCGCACGTAAACGCTGAGCATGTCCCCCGCCCCTAAGGACGCCAAGGCAAGCAAGGAGATCCAGGCGCGCGTGGCGAGGCCGAACACGATGGACGCGACGCCGAACCAGGCCACCCCGACGAACATCCAGGCGCCCACCCGGCGGCGTAACGGAAATCGGGCAAGCCACGCGGACATGGCCGCCGCGCCCACGGCGGGAGCCGCCCGCAGGAATCCCAAGGTGGATGGATCGGCCCCCAGTACGTCCTTGGCGATGGCGGGAAGCAGGGCGGTGCAGCCTCCGAATAGCACGGCGAACAGATCGAGGGACATCGCACCGAGCAAGGCCTTGCGCGACATCACGAAACGCAGGCCTACCAAGGCGCTGGCCCAGCCGATCGGAGACGGCGGCTCGTTGGCGCGGCGGACCCGTACCCTGGAGAGCAAGACGATGGAGGCCAGCATTCCCGTTCCCACCACAGCGTGCACGACGGCCGGGCCCAGCATGTAGAGAAAGCCGCCCAGGACGGGACCGGCCACGACCGCGATATGGAAGGTGCCCGTGAAGAGCGGCAGCGCCCGGGCGAACTGGTCGTCAGGGACGACGTTGCGGAGCAGGGCCTGGCTGGCCGGCATGGCGAAGGCGCGGGCGGCGCCCAGGAGGACGAGGACGGCGAAGATGGGAGCCACTGATCGCGTGCCATGCAAGGTGGCGACGAGCAAGGTCGTGGAACCGGCCAGGTAGGCGACGTTGCATGCGAGCAGGATATTACGGCGGGGGAAGCGATCGGCGGCCTGCCCGCTCAAAGGGATCAGGGCGACGAAGGGCAGGAATTGCGCGAGCCCCACGTATCCCAAGTACGCCGCCTTTCCCGTCAAGGCGTATATCTGCCAGCCGATGGCGACGCTTTGCATGAGCATAGACGATGCGCTCAGGAAGCGGGAGGCGGCGAGGAAAAGGAAGGAGCGATTGCGGAGCACGGAGGGCATTTCCGCAATATAGGAAGCGATTCGCGCGCGAATCCGGCGCGCTTGCGCGCAACTTGCGATAAGGCCGCGCGCTTTTTTCATTGGTGATAAGCCTATGTCCCGCACCCGCAATGCCCCGCGGCCGGCCCGCCCCAAGCCGAAGACCAAACGGTATAAGGGAACCAAAACCTTATTCCGTGAGTTGAGCGATTGCCGCATTTACGTGGTGGACGGGACCACCATGCGACGCGAAGTGGATGACAATTTCATCATGGGATCCAACGCCAAAGCGAACGCGGAATACATCCCAGATGGGGAGATTTGGATCGAGCAAATGCTGACGCCCGCCGAACGCTTTTTCATCGCCTTGCACGAAACGGTCGAGTTCCGGCATATGGAAAAGGGGGCGAAGTACGATCAGGCGCATCAGCTCGCCAGCAAGATGGAGCAGGGCTTACGCAAGAAATGGAAGGACTTCCCGTTCCTTTCCGACGATTGGCCCGTGAGCCCGGATTTACCGGCTTTTTTCCCCAAACGCTGATCTTCCCCTGCAGCCCCGCATTTCCACCTTGTACCGCGGGTCCGGCGGAATGTTTTTTCAATGCATCGCCTTCAATGCTTCGCCATACGGGGTTCCGGTAATGGAGCAACATAAGAACGGGGAAGTCGTGGTCATTACGGGAGGGACGGCCGGCGTTGGCCGCGCCGTCGCGCGCCGCTTCGCGGTTGCCGGCGCTTCGGTTGCCGTTATCGCGCGCGGAAAGGATCGGCTGGACGCAACCTTGGCCGAGCTGCAGGCCCTGGGAGTACGCGCCTTGGCCCTGCAGGCCGATGTCGCCGATGCCGCGGCGGTAGAGGCGGCCGCCGAACGCGTCGAAAAGGAATTGGGCCCCATTGATATCTGGGTGAACAACGCCATGACTTCGGTATTCTCGCCGGTTTGGGAGATGAAGCCGGAGGAGTACGCGCGCGTGACGCAAGTGACCTACCTGGGATTCGTGCATGGGGCCCTCGCCGCCTTGCGGCGCATGCGGCCGCGCGACCGGGGAACCATAGTGCTGGTTGGGTCCGCCCTGGCCTACCGGGGGATACCGTTGCAATCGGCCTACTGCGCATCCAAGCATGCCATCCAAGGATTCATGGACTCCTTGCGCAGCGAGCTACTGCATGTGGGGAGCCGCGTCCACGTCTGCATGGTGAACTTGCCCGCCGTCAATACCCCGCAATTCGCCTGGGTCAAGTCGCGCCTGCCCAATAAGGCCCAGCCGGTGCCGCCCATCTACCAACCGGAAGTTCCCGCCGAAGCCATATACCGGGCCGCCCACTCGCGCCGCCGCGAATGGCTAATCGGATGGCCCACCTACCGGGCCATCTGGGGCAATTACATCGCGCCCGGCTTCGCCGATCGCGTCTTGGCCAAGATGGGATTCAGCTCCCAACAAGGCGGGCAAGCGGAAGATCCCGGCCGCCCGGACAACTTATGGTCGCCGCCTCCCGGCGATTACGGATGCCATGGGAGCTTCGATGCCCTGGCCCACGACCGGAGCCCTCTGCTTTGGCTGAGCCGGTTCCGGGCGCGTATCGGCCTGGGGCTGCTGGGAGCCGCCTCGGCGCTGGCATTGGCGATGGGCCGGCGCCGGAGGGCGGCCCGCTAAGGCGCCATGCGCCCGCGGATCCAATGCGGTTGATCACCTCCATCCGGAAATTCCTCGCCCAAGACATCTGGGACATCCGCACGAGCCATCTTCCGGGCCCTAAGCGCATACCGCTCTCCGCCCTGAAACTGCTGCTGGCGACCGCGCGGGGTTTCCAGGAGGATGCGGTGGCGTTGCGCGCCAATGCCTTGACCCTCAATTCCCTGCTGGCCATCGTCCCTGTGCTGGCCTTGCTGTTCGGCATCGCCAAAGGCTTCGGACTGGAAAAGCGCTTCCAAGGTTGGATCCTGTCGCAGTTCCCCGAACAGCAAACCGTACTCGGGCAGTCGCTGGTTTTCGCGCAACGGGCGCTCGCTTCGGCGCAAGGAGGCTTGGTGGCGGGAGCGGGAGTGATCTTCCTGCTCTATGCGGTGGTGCAAGTGATCGGCCAGGTGGAGCAGGCCATGAACCATATCTGGTCCATCGCCCGGCCGCGCACCTTGAGCCGCAAGTTCAGCGATTACATCTCCCTCATCCTGGTCGGCCCCTTCCTGCTCCTGGGCGCGAGCAGCCTGAACGTATACGTAACGACTTGGGTCCACACCGCGGCGGAGTCTTCCTCTTTCGCGCCGGTGCTGGGCCCCGCCGCGCGCGCGGCCATCCGTACCCTGCCTTACGTTCTGCTTTGGATGCTGTTCTCCTTCACCTACGTGTTCTTGCCCAACACCAAGGTGAAAATCGGATCCGGCCTCTTGGGCGGGGCCGCCGCCGCCCTGCTCTACCAGGCGGCCCAGAGCCTGTACTTGCGTTTGCAGATCGGGGTCTCGCGGGACAACGCCATCTACGGTAGCTTCGCGGCCCTGCCCCTCTTCATCATCTGGCTACGCGTGAGCTGGAACATCGCCTTGTTCGGGGCGGAACTTACCCAACAGCACCAGAACTTTTCCGGAAACGAAAGCGCGGGACGCGAGGCCGAGCTCAGCTTCCGCGAAGTCAAACGCATCGCCCTGGACGTTTGCGCCTTCGTGCTCGGGCGGTTCGAGAAGGGACAGGTCCCGGCCTTGGCCAGGGAAATCGGAGAGGGACTGCGCGTGCCGATGAAGGCCTTGGGCACGGTCTTGAAACGATTGGTGGCCGCAGGGCTGCTGGTGGAAACCGAATCGCCGGGAGGGCAGAAGGACCCCGGGTACCTCCCCGCCCGCCCGCGGGAATCCCTCACGCCGATGATTATCGTGGACGCCTTGGAACGCCAAGGCGAGGAAGTCCCGCTGACGGAACCGCATGCCACCGACCCGGGCGAATCGATCCTGGCGCGCTGGGAGGAAAGGCTGCGCGGCGGCGGCGATGAGCCATCCTTGCTCTCTCCCGCGCGATAGGGCAAACGGGGAGAACGACGAGCTTCGCAAATGGGAAAGCCAATCCGCAAACGATCCGCTTCGCGCGGCGGCCGGAAGGAACCGACCCCCGATCAAGTCAAGATCAAACTCCTGACCCGGAAAAACCCGTCGGCGGCATCCGGCATCAGCGATGCGCCCGTCATCAAGGATGGGGATGTTTTCCTGGTTACGGAGAAAGACGGCTTGATCCCCTTCTCCGGCAATCACGGCTTCGGGCTGTACTACCATGATTGCCGCTATTTGGACGGGTATCGCATTACCATCAACGGGGCCGCGATGGACTCGCTCTCCCTGACTACCCGGGATGGCTTCCTTTCCGCCTTCGAACTGACGAATCCATCCCTTCCTTATAAGCGGGCTTCTTCGAAAAAGCCTGCGCAGCAAAGGACGCGGGGATCTTCCGGAAATCGCGCGCGGAAGGAAGACCGCATCCACGAGCACTCCTTGGGGCTGCGGCTCACGCACTTGCTGTCCCGGGGCGAAGCATCCATGCGGGATATCCTGGAGGTCCGCAATTTCGGCCCCGAGGCGATCGAACTGGAAGTCCGCATCGAATTGCGATCGCGATTCGACGATGTCTTCAACATCCGCGGCTTGGACGACCGCAAGCCCGGCAAGGTCAGCCGACCCGCATGGTCGGGCCAGGTGCTCGCTTTCGCCTACCGGGGCGGGGACGGGATCGAGAGAAGCCTATCGGTCCGGTTCCAAGACTCCCTGCGCAAGGGGAAAGGCGCGGAGGCGCGCTTCGCGGTCAGGCTCAAGCCGGAAAAGACGCAACGCCTGGAGTGGGTATTCCTGATCCATGAGGACGGGGAACACGGTGCCGATACCCTCGTGCGCGCAGACGCCATCCCGAACGCCAAGGAGACCCATCGGCTCCAGGCCGAAGAGCGGAATGAGCATACTTCCCGGGGCGCGGAAATCGCGTGCGACCACGAATTGCTGAACCTATCCATCGGCCAAGCCCTTAAGGATCTCCGTTCCTTGCAAAGCGAATACGAGGGCCTGCGTTTCTTCTCGGCGGGGATTCCCTGGTTCGCGACCCTGTTCGGGCGTGATACCCTCACCGCCTGCCTGCAAACCTTGGCTTTCGATCAGGAGTCGAGCGCGGGGACCCTGCGATTGCTCGCGCGCATGCAGGGCAGGAAGATGAACCCTTGGACGGAGGAGCAGCCCGGGCGCATCCTGCATGAATTCCGCCGCGGCGAACTTGCCCGCGCGAACATGATCCCCTATAGCCCGTTCTACGGAACCGTGGATGCCACGGCCCTGTTCCTCATCCTCCTGGCCGAACATTCCCTTTGGAGCGGAAGCCTGGATCTTTTCCGGGAACTACGCGCCTCCGTTGATCTCGCCCTGGCCTGGATGGACCGTTACGGGGACGCCAACGGGGACGGCTACCTCGAGTACGCCTATCCCCGCGTGGGTTCGCAGATAAACCTGGGATGGAAGGATGCCGGGGATTCCATACCGAGCGGGGACGGAAGCCTGGCGAAATCACCTATTTCCTTGGTCGAAGTCCAGGCCTATGCCTATCGCGCCCGCATCGGGATCGCCCACCTCTTGCGCCGGAACGGCGAAGCGGTTTTGGCCGGGGAATTGGAGGCGGATGCCGCCGGCCTGCGCTCGCGCTTCCATCGCGACTATTGGATGGGGCAGAAGAAATTCTTCGCCATCGCGCTGCACGGGCGCGGAGGCCAGGCGGACGTCGTGTCCAGCAATCCGGGCCAAGCCTTATGGGGCGGGATCGTGGAGCCCGCGAGGGCCGAGGCCGTGCGGGACCGGCTGATGGCGGAGGACTTGTTCACGGGCTGGGGCGTGCGCACCTTGTCTTCCGGAGAGAAACGCTATAACCCCACCAGCTACCACCTGGGAAGCGTTTGGCCCCACGACAATTCCTTCATCGCGGCCGGATTACGGGATTACGGTTTCGATTCCGAAGCCATGCGCCTCTTCGAAGGCATGTTGGACGCGGCCGATCATTTCCCGGAGCGTAGGCTGCCGGAATTGTTCTGCGGCTTCTCCCAGCGGGAATTCCCCGAGCCCGTGAAATATCCTATCGCTTGCCATCCCCAGGCCTGGGCCGCCGGAACGCTGCCCTACATGCTGACCACCCTGTTAGGGCTGCGGCCGGACGGGTTCCAACGCCGCCTGGCTATCGTACGTCCCATGCTGCCCGCTGGTTGCAATTGGCTCGAGTGGAAGCGCCTACGCGTTAGGGATGCGAAGGTGGATCTGCGTTTCGAGCGCGACGGGGAGCGCGTGCGGGTACGCGTGCTGAAGACGGAAGGGCAATTGGAAGTGGCGCATGCCCCGGCGCACCACGAGTGAAAATACGCTTGCTTGAGGCCGGCGGAATGGATTGTTTGGAAAGGCCGTTGGAGATGCTTGCACCATGGCCCAATTATTCCCCCCCGCGGCCAATTCCGTCCTGAAATGGATCCTGCTCGGCGTGCCCCTCGGCGCGCTCGGCCTCGCGACCGCGAGAATCCTATGGGTGCGTACCCCTTGGGTGACCGGCGAGGGCAGGATGGCGGAGCAACCCCTGCAATTCAGCCATGCGCATCACGTGGGCGGATACGGCATCGATTGCCGCTATTGCCATGCCTCGGTGGAACGATCGGGCTTCGCGGATATCCCTCCCACGGAAACCTGCATGAGCTGCCACTCCCAGGTTTGGACGGGAGCCGGGATGTTACGACCCGTACGCGCCAGCT
This sequence comes from Fibrobacterota bacterium, assembly GCA_019509785.1. Classification (NCBI taxonomy): domain Bacteria; kingdom Pseudomonadati; phylum Fibrobacterota; species Fibrobacterota bacterium. The sequence continues at coordinate 19,532 of JAEKLQ010000070.1, forward strand.
TCGCATCCGGCCGGCCCCTGCGTTGGAATCGCGTGAATCAACTCCCGGATTTCACCTACTTCAACCATGGCATCCACATCGCCAAAGGCGTGGCTTGCGCGGAATGCCATGGCCGCGTGGATCGCATGCCGTTGATGGCGCAGGCGCGCGATCTGCAAATGTCCTTCTGCCTCGATTGCCATCGCGATCCGGCCCGGCGCCTTCGGCCGCCCGAAGGCGTTTTCGCCATGGACTGGCGGCCCCAACGGACGGATCCCGATTCGTCCCGGCGCATGGGAATGGAACTGATGCGCTTCTACCACGTACGCGCCGCCGGTCTGACCGATTGCGTAAGGTGCCATCGATGAATGCGGCACCGGGAAATGCCGGAGACAATGCGGATGGGCCGCTGCCGGGCTCGGCGCGCAGGGAAGGATATTTCCCGCGCGGGAAAGAACCTTGGACCTCACTGGAAGAATTCGCAAAGACGCCGGGCATTGACGATGCGATGCATGCGGAGTATCCGCCCCCGGCCGGCGCCGCGGATGGATGGAGCCGCCGCAGTTTCCTGCGTCTGATGGGCGCCTCGCTGGCCTTGGCCGGGGTAACGGGTTGCGGTCGAGGGGTGGGCCTGCCGAAGGGCCGATCGCGTTTGCTCCCGTACGTGCGCGCCCCGGAAGGCTTGGTGCCCGGTCGTCCGCGTTATTATGCCACCACCCTCTTGGCGGCCGGGGACATCGTCGGGGTATTGGGCGAGACCCATATGGGCAGGCCCACCAAGTTGGAAGGCAATCCCGATCATCCCGCTTCCCTGGGGGCCACGGATTTGTTCGCCCAGGCGGCGGTGCTGGATGTCTATGATCCCGCGCGATCGCGTACGGCTCTCGAACATGGGTTGCCGCGCGAATCGCTGGCCTTCCGCGACTTCCTGCTGGAACGCCGCGCGGCCCTGCTGCCGCGGAAGGGCGAGGGCCTTCGCTTGCTGACCGGTGAAATCCATTCCCCCTCCCTGCTAAGCCAAATCACCGCCCTGTTGGCCGAAATGCCCGCGGCCCGATGGCACGTTTTCGATCCGGTCGGAACCGCGAATTCGCGACGCGGGGCGGAACTCGCTTTCGGGCGTCCCCTCCGCGCCGTACCGCATTTGGATCAGGCCGACGTGGTGGTTTGCATGGGAGCGGATCCCTTCGGTTGGGGACCGGAACGGGCGCGAATGATGCATGATTGGGCGGCACGTCGCGCATTACGGGAAATCCCCTCGGGGGGTAAGGGCATGAGCCGATGGTACGCGGCCGAAAGCCATCCTTCCCCCTCCGGAAACGCGGCGGATCATCGCTTGCAGGCGGCGCCTTCGCGCCTGCCGTTCCTGTTGCGCTGCCTCTCCGCCGGGATAGGCACTGGGGGAGCCGAGCAGGCTGGTATCGTCCCGGACGCAGGAAATGCCCCGCAGGCGGCCGGCTTCCCGGAGGCTGGCCTTTCCCGGGAAGAGCGGGCCTGGATCGAGGCCGCCGCATCCGACCTACGCTCGGCGGGGGGCCGCGGACTAGTGCTCGTAGGCGAATCCCTGCCCCCGGAATCCCACCTGCAGGCCCATTTCCTCAACGGCCGCCTGGGTAACTCAGGCAATACCCTAACCTATGTGGAACCTATGGAGGGCGAATCCGGATCCGGGGATCTCGCATCGCTGGCCGCGGATATGCAAGCGGGCAAGGTGGACACCTTGATCATCATGGACGCGAATCCCGCCTACGCCGCGCCGCCGGAAACGGGTTGGAGCGAGGCGGTGGCCAAGGTCCCCCACTCCGCCTGCGTATCGTACTACTTGGATGAGACGTCGGCCGGTTGCGCATGGCATGCCCCGATGGCCCATGGATTGGAATCGTGGGGCGATGCGCGTGCCTGGGACGGTACGCTTTCCTTGCAGCAACCCTTGATCGAACCTTTGGCGCCGGCCTGGACTCCGGCGACGGTGGTCGCGGCCCTGCGCGGCGATGCCAATCCGGATGCCCAGGCATTGGTGCGGGAGTATTGGCAATCTCGCCTGGGAGCGGATTTCGAAACTCGATGGCGGGAAACCTTGCGAAAGGGCGTGTTACCGCAGGATACATCGGCGGCCGCCGCTCCGACAGCGGCCGTTATGCCGGGGCCAGTCGCGGCGGCGGAAGGGAACGCGCAAGACGCATCGGGACTGGAAATCGAATTCCGTCCCGACCCTACCCTTTGGGATGGCCGATACGCCTTCAACCCTTGGCTCCAGGAAACCCCCAAACCCTTCACCAATGTCTCCTGGGGCAACGCCGCCTACCTCTCGCCGGCAACGGCCAAAGCCCTGGGCCTAGCTTCGCGGGACGAAGTCGAGCTTCGTTTCCGCGACCGATCGGTATTGGCTCCCGTCTGGATCTTACCCGGTCAATGCGACGGCGTGGCCACCGTGCACTTGGGGCACGGGCGCGCGTGGCCAGGACCGCGCCAATGGCTGGAAGGCACTGGCTCCTTGCCCGCCCCGGAGGACGATAAGCGGGAGGCCTTCGGCTTCAATGCCTACTCCCTGCGTTCGGGGGACGCCCTCTGGTACGGCAAAGGCCTGGAGATCCGCAAGACCGGAAGGATCCTGCGGGTGGCCTGCCGTCAGGGGCAGGATGGCCTGGAGGGACGGCCCATCGTGCGCGCGGCGGATCTTTCCCGGCTGCGCGAGGATCCGGGATTCTGCGACGAGCCGGAACGGGAATCCCTCTATCCTCTGAGGCCCTACGCCGGACACGCCTGGGGGATGACCATCGACATGTCCCTCTGCACAGGATGTTCGGCTTGCGTGGTGGCCTGCCGAGCGGAGAACAACGTCCCCGTGGTGGGAAAGGAAGGCGTCCTGCGCCACCGGGACATGGCCTGGCTGCGCATCGATCGCTATTTCATCGGTCCCTCGGACAAGCCGGCGGCCTATTTCCAGCCCATGCTCTGCCAGCATTGCGAACAGGCGCCTTGCGAAGTGGTCTGCCCCGTGGAAGCCACCGTGCATGACGGCGAAGGGCTCAACCAGATGATCTACAACCGCTGCATCGGCACGCGGTACTGCTCGAACAATTGCCCGTACAAGGTGCGGCGCTTCAACTTCTTCGATTACGCGCGCGCCCAGGACAAGGCGGCCGCGCCCCAACGTAACCCGGACGTTACGGTGCGCGGGCGGGGCGTGATGGAAAAATGCACCTTCTGCGTGCAGCGCATCGCCCAGGCCCGCATCGCATCGGAAAAGGAAAGCCGGCCCATCCGCGACGGGGAGGCGATGACGGCGTGCATGCAGGCCTGCCCCACGGGTGCCATCGTTTTCGGCGACCTCAACGACGGTTCTTCGCGGGTCGCGATCTTGCGCAAGGTCCCCTGGAAATTCGCCGTGCTCGGGGAATTGAATGCCCGTCCGCGCATTCGCTATCTGGCCAAGATTTGGAACCAGCACCCCGCTTTGCCGGCGGACACCGCGAAGTCCATGGTATGAAAGTAACGGTGTGAAGAGCCCTGGGATGGAAAGCCACGGTATGCAAGGCCATGAGAGGAAAGGCCCGGTAATGGAAACCTCCGCTTCCCCGGCCCCGGTAGTCTTGGGACAACCGACCTATGCGGAGATCGGGGAGCAAATCGGTTCCATCCCCTTAACGCGGCGCCTGCTGCCCGGCTGGGTCCTGGCCTTCCTAGCGGCCTCCGTCCTTTTCATGGGCCTCATGTCGGCGGTGGGCTGGCTGCTGGCCCGGGGCGTGGGCATCTGGGGCATCGACATCCCCGTAGCTTGGGGCTTCGCCATCGTCAACTTCGTCTGGTGGATCGGCATCGGTCATGCGGGCACTTTCATCTCGGCCATCCTCCTATTGCTCCGCCAGCCCTGGCGTACCTCCATCAACCGGCTCTCGGAAACCATGACCTTGTTCGCCGTGAGTTGCGCCGGCCTTTTTCCTTTGCTTCATCTGGGCCGGCCCTGGCTCTTCTATTACATGCTCCCCTACCCCAACACCATGACGCTCTGGCCGCAGTTCCGCAGCGCGCTGGTATGGGACATATTCGCCGTTCTCACCTACCTGACCATCTCCATCCTGTTCTGGTATACGGGCATGCTGCCGGATCTGGCTTCCATGCGGGACCATGCGCGCAATCCGCTGGTGAAACGCATCTATGCCGTCCTGTGCCTGGGCTGGCGCGGGTCGGCCCTGCATTGGCATCGCTGGGAAAGCGGTTACATCCTCATGGCCGGGCTTTCCACGCCCCTGGTGGTCTCCGTGCACAGCACGGTCAGCGCCGACTTCGCCACCGCCATCGTTCCCGGATGGCATTCCACCATCTTCCCGCCCTTCTTCGTGGCCGGCGCCATCTATTCCGGCTTCGCCATGGTGCTGACCTTGCTCATCCCCATCCGCGCCTATTATCGCCTCCATTCCCTCATCACGGAACGGCATCTGGAGGCCATGGCCAAGATGCTGCTGGTGACGGGGTGGATCGTCATCTTCGGATACGTGGCGGAAAATTTCATCGCCTGGTACAGCGGCGATCCTTTCGAGATGTCCATCTTCTTCAAGCGCGCCACCGGATGGTACCGCGTATCCTTCGCGTTCATGATTTTCTGCAATGTGATCTCGGTGCAATCCCTATGGTCCGGATCCTTGCGGCGCAACGTCCTTTTCCTATGGGCCTTATCGCTCGTCATCAACGTGGGCATGTGGTTCGAGCGCTTCGTGATCGTGGTAACGAGCCTTTCCCAAGACTACCTCCCGTCTTCTTGGGCCCCCTATAAGCCGACGTTCTGGGATCTGCTCACATTCGCGGGCACCTTCGGCCTGTTCCTGGGAGGCATGGCCCTGTTCCTGCGCGTACTCCCCGCGATTTCCATGTCCGAAATGCGCGAACTCCTTGACCGGCAGGAGAGGGGGGAAACGGCATGACCGCGGGGCGCGGGCCGGGATATGGGCCGGATGGGCGGGGCCTGGAGCCCGATCTGTATGGAGTCATGGCGGCCTTCGATTCGCCCGAAGCCATCGCCGCCGCCGCCCGGCGCGCGCGCGCGGAAGGCTATTCCTCTCTGGACGCCTTCACGCCATTTCCGGTAGCCGAACTCAAGGAGGCCTTGGGCCATCGCGATCGCAAGGTGCAGGGGACCATGCTGATGGGCGGAATCGCCGGCGGCCTTATCGGACTGGCCCTGCAAACCTATGCCACCGTCCTCCATTATCCCCTCAATGTCGGGGGCCGTCCCGATTTCAGCTGGCCGGCCTATATCATCATCATCTTCGAACTGACGGTGCTGACCTCGGGGCTGTCCGGCCTGATCGCCATCCTCGCCTTCAATGGCTTGCCCAGGCCCCATCATCCCCTGTTCGCCGTACCCGGTTTCGAACGCGCCACGCGCGATCGTTTCTTCCTCCTGATCGAATCGCGCGATCCTCGCTTCGGGGCCGGCACCGCCCGATCCTTCCTATGGGAACTCGGGCCCGCGGAGGTGATCGATGTCGCGGCATAGCATCAATATTCGCTTGCTGGCGGCCTCGGGACCCAAGGCGTTCTATCTCCTCGCGGGCTTATGCCTGGCGGCCTGCTCCAACCACGAGATGCATCAACAAGTACGGTTCGATCCCCTGGAGCCCGCGCCCGCTTGGCCCGACAGCCAATCGGCCCTGAGCCCGCCCATAGGCGCGGTTCCGCGCGATAGCGAGGCCGTGGTCGCGGATACCTCCCGCTTCCCTGGCCCACCGGACCGGCAATTGCTCGAGCGCGGGCGCGAGCGCTATGTCATCTATTGCGCCCCCTGCCATGGAGCCTACGGCGACGGGGACGGGATGATTACGCGGCATGGCTTCCCCCATCCCCCTTCCTATCATGAGGCGCGGCTCCTGGCCGCCGCCCCGGGCCACTTCTATCGCGTCATCACCGACGGGTTCGGCATGATGTATTCCTATGGCTATCGCGTGCCGCCGCCGGACCGCTGGGCAATCATCGCTTATATACGCGCCTTGCAACTCAGCCGGCGGGCCACCCTCGGGGACGCTCCGGACGCGGAACGCCGGCGCTTGGAGGCGCTATGATGCGGACCGCGCGCGACGGCGCCTATGCGGCCTTGGCCCTCGGCCTGCTGGGTACCCTGGCCTGCGCGGCGGGGCTTTTTTTCGACTCCGCCCAGGCCCTGCGCTCCTGGCTTTTCGCCTTCATCTTCTGGCTGGAACCGGCCCTCGGATGCCTGGGCTTCCTGATGCTGCATAACCTGGTGGGAGGATCGTGGGGAAAGAAAGTACGGCCCTACTTGGGGGCGGGCGCCTTGACCTTGCCCTGGCTGGCCCTGATCTTCGTGCCCCTCGCTTTCGGCCTGCGCCACGTCTATCCCTGGGCCGCCCCCGATGCGATGGAAGATCCCCTTTTGCGGCATAAGCTTCCTTATCTGAACCTGCCTTTCTTCCTCATCCGCGCGGTCTTGTATTTCGTGATCTGGGGAGGGCTGGCTTGGCGGCTGGCCGGGCGGGCTTCCCGGACAGCGGAGCGCACGCTAGGAGACTCGAAGGCATCGGCCCGCGCCAATGCCTGGTCCGGGCCCGGCGTGGTTTTGCTCGCCTTCGCGGGCCAGTTCGCGTCCTATGACTGGACCATGTCCCTGGAGCCGCATTGGTATTCCACCATGTACGGATTCCTGTTCCTGGCCCAGGCCGCGCCCGCCACCTTGGCGCTATTGCTCTTGACGGCCGTCTTCGCGCGCAGGCGGGACGCGGCCGCGCCCGATCTCGATCCCGCCGGATTCCGCGATCTCGGTTCCCTATTACTAGCCTTCTTGGTGATCTGGATCTACGCATCCTTCTTCCAATACATGCTGATCTGGTTCGGCGATCTTCCCCATGAAATCTCCTGGTTCGTGAACCGCAATGCGGGGGCTTGGAGCTGGATCGCGCGCGCCTTCGTCGTCTTCTACTTCGCGGTCCCGTTCTTCTTGCTCCTGTTCCGCTCCAACCGCAGCAGCCCCAGGCGCCTGGCCTGGCTGGGCGGATGGCTGCTCTTCGCCCATTTGGCCTACATGTTCTGGTTCATCACCCCATCCTACCGGAAATCGGGATTCGGCATCAGCTGGCTGGATGCGGCGGCGTGGATCGCCGTAGGCGGATGGTGGCTGGGCGCGTATCTCTGGGGCCTGGCAGGCGTGCCGCATGCCGCCGTGGCGGAAAGTCCACATGACACCCACTGATTCAGGCCCGTCGCAGCCTTCGTTGGAAGCCCAACGGGAGGTGAAGGACATGGGCCATTTCTGGGTGGCGGTTTTCGGAGGCGTTCTATTCCTGGGCCTGATCACCTTGCTCGCGTTCCTGTGGGGATTGCAGCCCGTACTCGGTCGTCCTTCCGATCCGCCGGCCCTGCATCCCAACGCCATCGCGCATGCCGGCGACAGCGCCACGGTAATGCGATTCAGCTCCCGCGCGCCCGGATTGTTCCCGGACCCTCCCGGCGATTTGCGCCGCTTCGGCGCGACCCAGGCGGCCCGGGCCCCGGCCTACGGCTGGGTGGATCGGCAATCGGGCATCATCAGCATTCCCGTGGACCAGGCGATGGATCGCATCGTCTCGGAGGGCTGGCCGAATTGGGTTTTCCCCGGGGTGACGGGAGGGGCGGCGGCGCAACCGGTTACACCGGCGGAAGCGGAAGCCGCGGCGAAAGGAAACGCGCGATGAGGAGAAGATCCCTTTATTCGGCCATGCTGATTCTCACCGTCGCATCCGTTAGCGGTTCGGCGGAAAGTGGTGCTTCAGGAAACATCACTTCGGGAAAAATTGATCCCAGCCCCTACTCCCAAATCGGCTTGGATCAGAAGTTGGGCGCCCGGGTGGATCTCTCCTTGCCTTTTCGCGACGAAGCGGGGATTCCCATCAACCTCGCCCACGTCGCGTCCGGTAAACCAATTCTATTGGTTCTCTCATATTACCGCTGCCCCATGCTCTGCACCTACGTGCTGACCGGGCTCGCCCAGGGGCTGGACGGCATTTCCCTTCAGCCCGGACGCGATTACCGTGTGGCCGCCGTGAGCATCGATCCGCGTGAAGGCCCCTCCCTGGCGACCGCCAAGAAGAAGACCTATATGGCCCGCGTGGGGCGCGATGCGGGCGCGGCCGAGGGCTGGCGCTTCCTCACGGGCGAGCAGTCCTCCATAGCGGCCCTGGCTGCCTCGGTCGGATTCCGTTATGCCTATGATAAAGCCGCCGGGGAATACGCCCATCCCGCCGCCGTCATCGTCCTGACCCCGGAGGGGCGGGTGTCCCGGTATTTCCCGGGGGTGGAATTCCCGCCCCGGGACCTTCGGCTTGGCCTGGTCGAGGCCTCGCAGGGCAAGCTCGGGAGCATTTCCGATCGGGTGTTCCTCGCCTGTTACCGTTACAACCCGGTTACCGGCAAATACGCCCCCTACCTCAACGGAAGCCTGCGCGCCCTTGGGGCTTTCCTCGTGCTCTCGCTGATCCTTTCCGCCGTAGCGCTGGAACGGAAAGGCCGCAAACGCGCGCGCGCTTTGGCCCGTCAGGCGGAAACGCAAAAGACATCGGCCCATGCGTAATACCTTCTTCTCCCTCCCCCAGGCTTCGGCCATCGCCGGCAAGGTGGATGGCCTGTTCCTGTTCCTGATCGGCCTCACGGGCCTGATCCTATTGGGAATTTCGTCGGCCATCGTCTTCCTGTCCTGGCGCTACCACAAGTCGCGCGAACCCGATCGCAGCGCGCCCCCGCCCAGCCATCTTCTCCTGGAGGCCGCTTGGACCGGCATTCCCCTCGCGGTCTGCGCCGTCATCTTCATTTGGGGCACCAAGCTTTACCTCGACATGCATCCTTTGCGCGGGAAGGCGCGGGATGTCTACGTGGTCGGCATGCAATGGATGTGGAAGGTCCAGCATCCCCAAGGCCCGCGCGAGATCAATTCCCTGCACGTGCCGGTCGGGGAGCGCATCCGCCTGGTGCTGACGTCCGAGGACGTCATCCACAGCTTCTACGTGCCCGCCTTCCGCATCAAGCAGGACGCCGTCCCGGGCATGTACACCTCCCTGGACTTCCAGGCGGTGCGCCCGGGAACTTACCATCTTTTCTGCGCCGAATATTGCGGAAGCCCCCATCATTCCATGGGCGGGGAGGTTGTCGTGATGGAACCGGCCGCCTTCGAGCATTGGCTGGCCACTGGAGGCGACCGGGGGCCGGGCGCCAGCGAAACCCTGGCCCAACGAGGCGCAGCAATCTTCCGAGCGCAAGGCTGCTCCGGCTGCCATGGCGTCTCCCCCACCGTCCGCGCGCCCGCGCTAGAGGGACTCTACGGCCGCAGCGTGCCTCTGCAAGAAGGAGGCCTAGTCCTCGCCGACGAAGCCTACCTCAGGGAATCGATCTATTTCCCGCAACGCAAAATCGCCGCCGGATACGCGCCGGTGATGCCCTCCTTCCAGGGCCGCATCAATGAAGAAGACATGCTGGCCCTGATCGCCTATTTGCGTTCCCTCGGGGATGCGCGGAAAAACGGAGAGATACAATGACCACCGCCACCGCGACGCTTGCGTCAGCCTCCCCTCCCCGCGTGCATTACCTAAACTCCGGCCATAGCCTGCGCTCCTGGCTCTTTTCCACCGATCATAAACGCATCGCCATCCTCTACCTGATCGTCCTGACCGCATTCTTCTTCCTGGGCGGCATCGCCGCCTTGCTCATGCGCCTGGAACTCATGACCCCCAAGGGCGATCTGGTCTCGGAGGAAACCTACGCCCGACTCTTCTCCATCCACGGCATCATCATGATCTGGTTCTTCCTGGTGCCCGTCATCCCTTCAGTGCTGGGCAATTTCCTGGTGCCGCTGATGGTGGGCGCGCGCGACATGGCCTTCCCGCGCCTCAACCTGGCCAGTTGGTACGTGTTCTCCTTCGGCGGCGTTTTCGGGATCGCCATGATCTTCGCGGGGGGCGTGGATACGGGCTGGACCTTCTATGCGCCCTACAGCAGCATCTATTCCAATTCCGCCGTGGGCCTGGCCGTGGCCGGCATCTTCATCACCGGCCTGGGATCCATGATGACCGCTATCAACATCATTGCCACCATCCATTCCATGCGCGCCCCCGGCCTCACCTGGTTCCGGCTGCCGCTCTTCCTCTGGTCCATGTACGCCACCAGCGTCATCATCATCCTCGCCACGCCGGTCCTGGCCGTAACCTTGACCTTGCTGGTCCTGGAACGCGTCTTCGGGGTCGGCTTCTTCAATCCCACCCTCGGCGGCGATCCCTTGCTTTTCCAACATATGTTCTGGTTCTACTCGCACCCCGCCGTCTACATCATGATCCTGCCAGGCATGGGGGTGATGAGCGAGTTGATGCCATGCTTCGCGCGCCGTCGCATCTTCGGCTACACCTTCGTAGCCTTCTCCAGCCTGGCCATCGCCCTCTTCGGCTTTCTGGTCTGGGGCCATCATATGTTCGTCAGCGGCCAATCGCCTTACGGCAGCATGGTCTTCTCGGCCCTATCCTACCTGGTCGCCATCCCCTCCGCCATCAAGGTTTTCAACTGGACCGCCACCCTCTACAAGGGCCGCATCAGCCTGGACACGCCCATGCTCTACGCCTTGGGCTTCATCGGACTCTTCACCTTGGGCGGCATGACGGGCCTGTTCCTGGCGGCCCTCGGCATCGACGTACACGTAACCGATACCTATTTCGTAGTAGCCCATTTCCACTACATCATGGTCGGCGGCATGGTCATGATGTACCTGGGCGGCATCCACTTCTGGTGGCCTAAGATATCCGGGCGCATGTATCCAGAGGCCATGGGACGGTTCTCCGCAATAACCACCTTTATTGGTTTTAATCTCACCTTCTTCCCCCAGTTCGTGCTCGGGTACTTAGGCATGCCGCGCCGCTACTACGCCTACGCCCCCGAGTTCCAGGCCCTCAACGTCATGTCCACCCTGGGCGCCGGCGTGCTGGGCATCGGATACGTGTTCCCCTTGATCTACCTGGGCTGGAGCCTCTGCGCCCCACAATTTCGAAACCGTGCCCATCGTGACGGAGGAAGCCTATGCCTACCCGCCCGACGGCCTTTGAACCCCTGATCCCGCGCGGAGTGGGACGGGACCATCAATTCGAAACCGAGGAGCAGGAACGCAGCGCGGTGCGCATCGGCATGTGGGTTTTCCTGGCCTCCGAAGCCATGTTCTTCGGAGCCGCCATCGGCGCGTACGTCATCTACCGGTTACTCTATCCCGAAGCCTACATGGCCGCCGCCGAGCGCTTGGATCGGGTCCTGGGAACGACCAACACCGCCATCCTCCTCATCACGAGCGGCCTGATGACCTTATCGAATCGATTGTACGTAGCCGGAAGGCGCATAGGGACTTCGGCTTGCCTGGTCGTAGCGGCAGTATTAGGATGCGCCTTCCTGGTCATCAAGGGCAAGGAGTACATGCATGAAGCCGCGGAAGGATTGATCCCCTTCGCGAATTGGACCTTCACCTTCGCCGGCCCCGATCCCGATCGCGCCCGCCTCTTCTTCACCCAGTATTTCTTCCTGACCGGCCTGCATGCCCTGCATTTGGCCATCGGAGTGGTGCTCGCCCTTTTCCTGGCCGTCCGCTGCGCCGCCCGGCCCGCCTGGAGGCCCACCCCGGCGGCCTTGGAGTTGGGCACCCTCTACTGGCATTTCGTCGACGGCGTCTGGATCTTCCTCTTCCCGTTATTATACCTGTCGCATTGATCTCCTCGGAGGAAAGCGAAATGGTAAAACCGGATCTGCGACACCTAGCCAAGCCCGTCCTAGCCGTCCTGGGCATGCTCGTCCTGATGTCCCTCAACGTGGCCGTCTCGTGGGCCTGCCGCGGACATGCCTGGAGCGTCTTCGCCGTGCTGCCGTTGGCGATAGGCCAGGCGGCCCTATTGCTTTTCGCCTTGATGGAACTACGCACGCAAGGATCGGTACCCCGAGTGTATCTGGGGCTGGCCATCATCCTGCTGGCGGTAGCGGCCCTGAGCTTCACCGATTACATGACCCGCAGAAGCGCCCTCGAAGACGATTCGCCGCCGACTCCCGGCGATGAATCGGAGCCATCCCCTTAGGCATTTCGCCTCAAGCCGCTTATGCGCTATCGCTCCGCGCCGCCTTTTTGCAAGCGCCCCGAAGGAGGCGGGCGTGGCGACGCTGGCCGCAAGGTATCCTCCTGGGCCATGCGGATGGATCGATCGAGGCTGTCCAACGAATCCTGCGCCCGGGCCCGCGCGACCTCCCAGGCGGTCGGATCCGTGGTATCCGCATACCCGAGCAAATCGAAAGCGAACTGGGTATGGTCCCGTCGCGTATGCGCCTGTCGCAACAGCCGCGAGTAGACGGTATCTTCCCCACCCCGGCTCAGCGCATTCCGCTCCAGGCTGTCCAGCTTGCGCGCGCTACGCGCATATCGATCGATTAATGCCTTATGCCGCACATTCCTATCCGGCGAAGAAGCGCCCGGATGGGTAATGGCGGGGATACCGGAATGGTCCGCTGTCGGCTTCGGACTGGACGGAGCGGAGGCAATTCCCATAAAGCTCAAAGCCGCGGTGAATAGGGCAGCGGTCTTCGCATTCATCTTCTTCATGCGTCCGCCTCAGGGTTATGAATCCCTATTAGAGAAAATACCTGCGTGGGGTTACGGGCGCAATCCACGGCGATTTTGCCAACTTGGCGTGCCGGATAGTCCAACGGCCAATGCCAGGCCCAAGGCGATTTTAATCTCCCGTTTTAATGTCCCGTCTTCATGCCCACACCAAGGCCTTCCGCGATGTCGGGGCATTGTCCGTTCCGTTCCGGTTACCTATTTTCCTGGCGCCGTATGCTCAACGCAATCCGCTCCGTTCATCGTTCCGGGCACCCTGCATGACCCCGGATCGCGCTATAGCCAATCGCGCTTTCCGCGCCTTCCCCGCTTCCCTCCTGGCGGCAGGCATTGCCCTGGCCCTCAGCGCGTTATGCTGGGGAGGAGCGCGCCTACGCTTCCACGATCGACGCCCCCTGGTCTTCCTGCTGGGCGACTCCAACATCGGCAATTACCGATTGGACAAAGGCCAGCGCCTGGAAGACGACCTGCAAAGGATGGAGCCCGACGCGCGCGTGGAGAACTGGGCCGAACCCGGCGCCACGCCGCTGGACTTCTATCTACAATACTGCCGCGGCGTCCTGCTGGCCGGCCGCCCCAAGAAGGTGGTGATCGCGCTGGATCCTTCCAAGTTCCTTTGGATCTACTGCCCGCATCATCTCGACGAAGGCGGCACCAACCTGCGCTGGCTGCCCTTTACCCGCGGCGGCATGGCCCTATGGGCGCGGCTTTCCCCGCACGAGCGCAACATGGCCGTGGTGGAGATGGCCGGCCTCCCATTCTTCGCGCTCGCCGACGCGGTCCGCGGACTCTGGATGGAATGGGTCCAATTCCCCTGGGAGCGTAAGCGCATGCTGACTGCAGGTGCAGAGCGCCGTAAGCGCATCGAAGCCAAATCGGCTTCCCGGGCCGAGAAAGAGAAACAAGAGAGCATGCCCGATGATCAGGGCCTCGCCGCTCTTCCCCTCGCGCAGGACGCCGCCTTTCTGCTTGCGACCTTGCGCGCGGACAGGGTGGAGACTCGTGTTATGCTGAT
>JAEKLQ010000071.1 GCA_019509785.1 Fibrobacterota bacterium
CAGGGACTCGGCGGTCTCGTAGCCGCGACCGCCGCGGATCTGCATGGTCTCGTCGATGATCTTCCAGGCCGCTTCGGAGCAGAACATCTTGGCCATCGCGGCTTCGATGCGGATGTCGTTCCCGCCCTTGTCGGCCATGGCCGAGGTGAGCCAGGTGGTCGCCTCCATGGCGAATAGGGTGGAGGACATGTAGGCGATCTTGTGCGAGATGGCCTCGTGCTTGCCGATGGGCAGCCCCCATTGCACGCGCTCGTTGGCCCAATTGCGCACGATGTTCATGCACTGGCGGCCCATGCCCACGCAAGCGGCCGGCAGGGTCAGGCGGCCCGTGTTCAAGGTGGCCAAGGCGAGTTTCAGGCCTTTGCCCGGTCCCAGGATGATGTTCTCGGCCGGGACCTTCACGTCCTTGAAGGAAAGCAAGCCGTTCTGGATGGCGCGGATGCCCATGAAGTCGCAACGCCATTCGGTCTTGATCCCTGGCATGTTCTTCTCGACGATGAACGCGGTGATCTGGGTGATTTCCTTGCCGTTCTTGATCTTGGGGGGCGTGCGGGCCATGACCACCAGGATATCGGCCGCGGGCCCGTTGGTGCACCACAGCTTCTCGCCATTGATGAGGTAATGCTTCCCGTCCGGGGTGGGGGTGGCCGTGGTCGACATCTTGGCCGGATCGGAACCCACATTGGGTTCGGTCAGAGCGAAGGCGGATATGGCGCCTTCCCGGAAGCGGGGCAGGTATTTCTTCTTCTGTTCCGGGGATCCGAAAATCTTAAGGGGCTGGGGCACGCCGATGGATTGATGGGCCGATAGCCAAACCGCGGTGGACCCGCAATAGGAGGCCACCAAGCCCACTACGCGGTTGTAGTTCACCTGGGTCAGCCCCAGGCCGCCGTACTCCTTGGGAATCTTCATGGCCCACAGGCCCATCTTGGTGAACTGGTCGCGAACCTTCTGGGGGACCTCGCGGGTGCGGTCCACTTCGTCCGGATCCAGATTTGCCCTGAGGTAGTCCGACACTTCCTTGCAAAGCTTGTCGCCGATGGCCCGATCTTCGGGGGATTGCTCCGGGAAGGGGACGATCAGCTCGGGATGGAATTTGCCCATGAACAGGCCGCCCGCGAAGCTCGGGTTCACCCATTTATCCTCGCGCGCGGATTCGGCCACCATCATGGCTTCGGCCTTTTCCTTCGACATCTTGGAGGTATCGATTTTGAGTTCGAACTCTTCGGCTTTGACGGGGTCTTTGGTTGCTTCGGCCATGCTGGCTTACCTCCAAGAATATCGTGGGAAGATCTTCGTATCAGTCTACGATAATGGCCCCTAGGGAGCCAGAAAATCCCGCTGACGGATTGGCGGCGGGACCGGGGAGAGAGAGAAGGGTAAAGGGTACAGGGTTAAGGGTAAAGGAAAACCAAAGACCTACCCTGATCTCAACCCTTAACCCTGTACCCTTAACCCTGTACCCTTTCGTAGTAAGGACCCAACTCGATCAAAGATGGCACCCCGGAACCCAGATCGCGGCTACGCTCAGCAGCAGGGCGAATGCGACCGATCCGATGCCGATGGCGAACATTTTCTTCTGCCCCTTCTCGAGACCTTGGGTGAAGATCAGCAGGCCCTTCAACGATTGCCCGAGAAGGATGCCGCCGAAACAAGAGAAGACGCAAACCAGGCTGAGGATCCACATGTATTCCGCTCCTTGGGGATTTTGGAGCAATTATACGTTGTTAGCCCGGTGGAAGCCATTTTTCTTTGCCTGCCAAGCAGGCAAGGAAAGTCCGGATCCTCGGCGAATTCGCCGCGAATGGGAGGGACGCGGAAAGAGCCCGGAAAGGGCACGGAAAAAGAAAAGGCGGCCGGCATAGCCGAACCGCCTGAGGTTGGGAATCCAGACTCCGGACCCGATGGCCGGAGGATGGGATCAGGTCGCCGGGCTCTTGGATTTCTTCAGCCGGACGTACTCTTCCAGGCTATAGGAGCGGGCTTCCAGATCCGCATCTTCGGCTTTCTTATTGTCGGCCGGCTTCGGCTGCGCGCCGGAAGCCGAGGCCGCGGCTTGATTGCGTTCGAGAATATGCGTATCCGACGAAGACCCGGTCGGCATCGGACCGTTCGCGAAAAGCTCCATGGAGTCCAGGGCGGAGATGTCCAAGGTGGGCAGCTCCTGCTGCAGCTTCTGGGTCAGGTTCTTGCCTTCGGAGCTGGCTTCCACCAGCATCTCCTGCAGGCGGACCGGGATGGTGAGGCGGCCCAACATGGTGCTGATCTTGATCGCGGTGGAGTTGGGGACTTCGTAAAGGCCGAAATAACAGGTGGCTCCGTTGGTCAGGGACTTGAACTCTTCGCCCAGCAGATTCAGGAAGCGGCTGGAGGTTTTCTGCAAGATGGCGGCCGGGGCGTAGATGGAAATCGCGCCGCTGGCGGCGGTGGCGAAGTTGAAGCCTTCGGCCATCAGCCCCGAAGTCTGCCAAATCTCGCGCAAGCGCGGCAGGATGTCATCCAAGGTATTGATCTGGTTGGCGGCCAATTCGGTCTCGCCGAAAATCAAGATGCCTTTCGAGAGGAGGACTTTGCGGAAGTCCTCGTTATCGAAGGAGATAAGGCTCTTGGCCGAAAGCTCCGCGCCAAGGGAGTTGAAGTTGGTGAAGGTCCGAACCACGTAATCGTTCGCCTGCGGATAGAAGGCCGCCAGGCTGCTGTCCGGGAACTGCTGCAGGATCTTGTTGTTGTCGACGATGATGCAGGAGTCGAAGTTCTCCCCCACGATGCGGTTGACCGCGCGCAAGGCGTTTACCTTGGACAAAGCCGATTCGTCGTTGGTCGGGATGGTCACCAAGGACAAGATGGGCAGGTTGAACCGCTTCAGCATATTGCCCAGCAAGGCGATATTGCTTCCGGTGCCGCCGCCCAGGCCGGCGGTCAGAAGGATGGCGTCCGCGCCGGAAACGAATTGCTGGATGCCGTTCAGGATGTCCGGCAGATGGGAGAAGAGGGCCTTCTCGCCGATGCGAGGATCCTTGCCGGCGCCGTCGGTGTCGTTGAGGGGCGCGTGGATCTTCCGGTTCTCGGGGATATTCGCGAGGTCCTTCAAATCCAGGATGGAGGTGTTCACCGCCATGGCCGGATAGCCGTACTTGGCGAAAGAATTGGCGATATTGCCGCCGCATTGCCCCAGGCCGATCACCGCGAACTTCAGTCTCGTCGTCATAGCGCTCCCGTGGATTGGAAAGGACTCCGCCGGCTTTCCCCGCGGGTATAGCGGGTAAAGCTATTCATTTCACGGACTTCCCGCCAAGGGAATCCAGGTGGGAGAAGGGGTTCCGGTCCGCCCTGATTCCACGGGTTTGGGGCTTATTCCGAGGTTGCGGTGCCTTGTTTTTCCAAGGCCCCCATCAGGGCATGCCAGGCCAGTGAAGCGCATTTGATGCGCGAGGAATACTCTTTTACGCCCTGGAATAGGGTCAATTTGCCGAGGTGGTTCTCTTGGGTCGCCGGGTCCATCTCCCCGCGCACCATGTCGTGGAACTCGGAGAAAATCAGTTTCACCTCGTCCACGGACTTGCCCTTCAGAAAGGCGGTCATCATGGAAGCGCTCGCTTTGGAAATGGCGCAGCCGTTCCCCTGGAAGCTCAAGTCCTTTACCGTCCCCGCCGCATCCAATTCCAAGTACACCGTAATATGGTCACCGCACAGGGGATTATGCCCTTCGCATGCCAGTACATCGGATCCTTGTAAGGCCCGGTAATTCCTGGGGTTCTTGTTATGATCAAGGATGACTTGCTGATACAGTTCGTTACTACGCGACATATTCGGAACCACCCATCAGCGGAACATTTCCCCGACCCGCCGTAACCCCTTCGCCAACGCGTCCAGGTCGGAGTAATCGTTGTACGGCCCGAGCGAGGCCCGCGCCGTCGCGGGCACCCCGAAGCGATCCATGGTCGGTTGGGCGCAATGATGGCCCGCCCGGATGGCGATGCCGTCCTCGTCCAGCAAGGTTCCGATGTCATGCGGGTGCACGCCCTCGAGAGTAAAGGAAAGGATGCCGCCTTTATCCTTGGCGGTGCCGATGAGCTTTAAGCCCGGTACGTCGTTAAGGACCGCCGTTCCATAATCGAGAAGCGCATGCTCATGCGCCGCGATCTTGTCGAGCCCGGTCTTGCGCAGCCAATCGACGGCCACGCCCAATCCCAGGACTTCGGCGATGGGCGGGGTGCCGGCCTCGAAGCGGTGGGGCGGCGCCTGGTAGGTGGTTTTCTCGAAAGTGACCCGCATGATCATGTCGCCGCCGCCCTGGTAGGGAGGCATGGACTCGAGGATGGCGAGTTTGCCGTAGAGGATGCCGATGCCGGTGGGCCCGAACATCTTATGCCCGGAGAAGGCGTAGAAATCCGCATCCAGATCCCGGACGTCCACCTGGGTATGCGCGATGGACTGGGCCCCGTCGATGAGGACCAGCGCCCCGGCCTGATGCGCCAGGCGGGCGATCTCCTTCACGGGATTGATGGTGCCCAAGGCGTTGGAGATATGGTTGACGGCCACCATACGGGTTCGTTCCGAGAGCAGCTTCTTGTACCCCTCCAGATCCAAGGTTCCGGTATCGTCGACGGGAATGACCTTGAGGATCGCGCCGACTCGTTCCGCGATGATCTGCCAGGGGACGATGTTGGCATGATGCTCGATTTGCGAGAGGATAATCTCATCCCCGGCCTTCAGGAATTTGCCGCCCCAGCTATAGGCCACCAGGTTGATGCTCTGCGTGGTCCCGCTGGTGTAAATGATTTCCTTCTCCGAACTTGCGTTGATCAAGGCGGCCACTTTTTTGCGGGTGCCTTCGTAAGCGGTGGTGGCCTTTTCGCTGAGGCGATAAACGCCGCGGCGCACGGTCCCATAGCTTTCCCGGTAGAAGCGATCCATGGCATCGATGACGGCCACCGGCTTCTGCGTGGTCGCCGCGCTGTCGAGATAATGAAGGGGCGTGCCGCCGAAGTCCCGGTTGAGCACCGGAAATTCGCCTTTGATGTCGAGAGCGAGCTTGGGGCGGGGGAGGGAAGTGACGTCAGGCATGGGGACCTCCGGTAATGGCGCCGGGAGAAACGCCCGGCAGGCGAGCGCGCAAGCCGTCCAGCAGGGCATGGTCGAGCGCGTCCCGGAAAGGGTCGCCCGGATTACCGGCCTTGTCCAGCGCCTCGGCGACGAAGGCCACGGTCAAAAGGGAGCGGGCCTGGTCGGGGGGCAGCCCCCGGGATTCCAGGTAGTATTGCTGGGCGGGATCGAGTTTGCCGGCCGTGGCTCCATGGGAGCATTTCACGTCGTCGGCATGGATCATCAGGCGGGGCTTGCTATCGGCGCGCGCCTCATCGGAAAGCATCAGGTTATGGATGCGTTGGCCGGCGTTCGTTTGTTGGGCGTCCAGGGCCACGATGATGGTCCCGTCCACGCTGGCCCGGCCTTGCTCGGCGGCTACGGTCTTGAAGAGTTGCCGGCTGGTTCCATGCGGGACGAGATGGCGTAAGCGCACGTGTTGATGACCCTGGCGCGCGCCCGACAGAACCGCGGCCCCGTTCAACTCCGCATCGGCCCCCTCCCCGGCCAAATCGATGCCGAAGGCGGTTCGCGTGAGGCGGGAACCGGTATGCGCCGATACCGCCACCAGGCGCGCATCGCGCTCCAGCCGCACGGTCAGCTTGCGAAGGTGTATGTCCTGCGCGGCGGAGGGGGAATCGATCCCGAGCTCCAGGAAGCGCAGGGACGCGCCGTCTTCCAATACGGCCATGGTATGGGCGTTTTCCATACCCGGGGCCTTACCATCGGGCGATGTCCCGAGGCGCGCATGGCGGACCAGGATGCGGGACTCCGATTGCGCCCCCGCATGTACGACGACGAAGGAATCGCTGCGCTGCGTTCCCGTCGTCAGGTACAGGATCTGCAGGGGACCGGCGGCTACGCGTTTGGCAGGCACCCGTATCAGCAACGGCTGGGGAGCGAAGAGCGCGGCCAAGGCGGCCGGCGCATCGTTTTCCTCTTCCAGCATGTTCTCGATGCGATTGACGAAGCTGGCGTGAAGGCCCTGGAAGCGGAGATGCATTCCGGGAATGGGCGAATCCGGGGGCGCGGAATCTTCCAGCGGGGAAACGAAATAATCCTCGCCGATCCGCGAAAGCTCCGGGACGAAAACGCCGTCGATCAATACCACCAGATTATTCTCGGCCGCGGGCGAGATCAGGGAGGCTAAGTCCGACCGGGAAGGAAGATCACGGGTAGCGGGTTCCGGCGTCTTCGCATCCGAAGGTTGAACAGCGGGGGCCGGCAAAACCGGGACTTGAACCAGCTGGGATAGGAAATCACCGACCCGGATGAAGGAGAAATCCTCGGAGCCGGAGTGGGGTAGACCGATGCGGCGCAGGGCCATGGCGGCCGCGAGGCGCACTCCGGCCGAAACCGGCGGGGATGTCTCGAGATGCTGTTCGATAAATCCTTCTAAAACCGGCGTCAGGGTCGGGGCGATAACTTCCCGCATGATACGGGGTTGCGATGCGGTCGGCGCGTTCATGCTTCCCTCACTTCACCAACCAATCGTATCCCTTGGTCTCGACCTCCAGCGCCAATTCCTTGCCGCCTGTCTTCACGATCCGGCCGCCGCTCAGCACGTGCACGATGTCCGGTTTCACGTAGTCGAGCAGGCGTTGGTAATGCCTGATCAAGACGATGGCCCGGGACGGCCCGCGCAGGCGGTTGATGCCCCCCGCTACGATCTTGAGCGCATCCACGTCCAGGCCCGAATCGGTCTCGTCCAGGATCGCCAGGGCGGGATCCAGGATCGCCATTTGCAGAATCTCGTTGCGCTTCTTTTCCCCGCCCGAGTACCCCTCGTTGATGGCGCGCTCCTTGAACTTCGCGTCCATGTCGAGCTCTTTCATCTTGGCATCGAGGATCTCCTCGAAGTCGAGAGGGTCGGCCTCTTCCTTGCCTTCGGCCTTGCGCCGTTGGTTGTAGGCCATGCGCAGGAACTCGGCATTGTTCACCCCCGGGATCTCCACCGGGTATTGGAATCCCATGAAGATGCCCTTGCGGGCCCGTTCATCGGCCGCGAGCGCGAGGATGTTCTCGCCATTGAACAGGATCTCGCCCTGGGTCACGCTATAGTCGGGATGCCCGGCGATCACCTTGGATAACGTGCTTTTGCCCGATCCGTTAGGGCCCATGATGGCATGCACCTCGCCGCGCTTGACCGCGAGGTTGATGCCTTTCAAGATGGGGGTAATGGCATCGCCTTCGCCGACATGGGCGGTGAGGGATTTGACTTCTAGCATTAAACTCACTTCAGGGCTTTCCTTCGTTATGTGTAGGGTATAGGGTTAAGGGTACAGGGTTAAGGGTAAAGGGTTGAAATACGGGTAGTCTTTGGTTTTCCTTTACCCTTAACCCTGTACCCTTTACCCTTCTCTAGCCAACGCTATTCTCCAGCTTCAGGGCCAACAGCTTCTGGGCTTCCACCGCGAACTCCATCGGCAATTGGTTGAACACGTCCTTGCAGAACCCGTTCACGATCATGCTGATGGCTTCTTCCCTCGGGATGCCGCGGGACTGGAAGTAGAAGAGTTGCTCTTCGCTGATTTTCGAGGTCGAGGCCTCGTGCTCCACCTGGGAGGCCGAATTGCCGGTCTCGATGTAGGGGAAGGTATGCGCGCTAGAACGGTTCCCCACCAACATGCTATCGCATTGGGAGAAGTTGCGCGCGCCGGTGGCGTTCTTGGCGATGCGTACCAACCCCCGGTAGGCATTGCTGCTTTGATCGCCGGCGATGCCTTTGGAGATGATGCTGGACCGGGTGTTCTTGCCCAAGTGGATCATCTTGGTGCCGGTATCGGCCTGCATGTGGCCGTTGGTCAGCGCCACGGAATAGAATTCGCCCACGCTGCCTTCGCCCACCAGGATGCAGCTTGGGTACTTCCAAGTGATGGCCGAGCCGGTTTCCACCTGGGTCCAGGAAATCTTGGAATCCTTGCCCAGACATTTCCCGCGCTTGGTCACGAAATTGTAGATGCCGCCCTTGCCCGTCTTCGGATCGCCGGCGTACCAGTTCTGCACTGTGCTGTACTTGATCTCGGCGTTGTCCAAGGTCACCAGTTCCACCACGGCGGCATGCAATTGGTTGGTGTCGAACTTGGGAGCCGTGCAGCCTTCCAGGTAGGAGACGTAGCTGCCTTCGGCGCAGACGATGAGGGTGCGTTCGAATTGCCCCGACTCTTCCGTGTTGATGCGGAAGTAGGTGGAAAGTTCCATGGGGCATTTGGTGTTGGGGGGGATATAGACGAACGATCCGTCGGTGAAGACGGCCGAGTTGAGGGCGGCGTAGAAGTTGTCGGCCACGGGCACGACGGAGCCGAGGTATTCCTCGATCAGTTCGGGGTATTCGTGGATGGCCTCGCTGATGGAACAGAAGATGACCCCGTGCTCCATGAGCTTCTTCTTATGGGTGGTCGCCACGCTCACGCTGTCGAAGACCGCGTCCACTGCCACATTGCTCAACCGCTTTTGCTCGTCCAGGGGGATGCCCAATTTCTCGAAGGTCTTGAGGATCTCCGGATCGACTTCATCCAGTCCCGTTAAGGTAGGCTTCTGCTTGGGCTTAGCGAAATAGACAATGTCCTGGTAATCGATGGCCGGATACTGCACGTGGGCCCAGTTGGGCTCCTTCATGGTCAGCCATTTCTTGTAGGCCTTAAGCCGGAACTCGAGCAGGAATGGCGGTTCGTTTTTCTTGGCCGAGATGGCCCGGATGACGTCTTCGGAAATGCCCTTCCCCAGGGTCTCCATCTCCACATCGGTCGTGAATCCGTATTTGTATTCCGGTACGCTTTCCATATCACTCTTCCACTGGGACGACCTGCATCCCGCTGAAGACTTGGCGGCGCAGGGAGTCCTCGATATAGGATAGCGTGGCGCCCGTCGAGGAGGCGCAGCCCCCGCAAGCCCCTTGCCATTTGATGAGGAGGCGCTCGCCGTTCTCGATGTCGCGGATGTGCAAATCGCCGCCGTCCATGTTCAGTCCCGGACGGATATCCTTGTCGATGATGGTCTCGATGGCGGAGATCTGCTCTTCCTTGGGCTTGGCCAACCAGGTCTTGTCCGCTTCGGTCAGGGCCTCGAATGCGGACCGCCGGGGGGACCCGTCGCTCTTGGCTTTCATGGCGATGGTCGCCAGGGCGAGGGCCTTTGCCGGCGTATAGGCTTCCTTCACCGAGCTCAACAATGGCGGGAGGGATGCGAAAACCTCTTCGGCCGGGGCGGCGGTCGCCGGAGTGGAGGCGTCGTCCCGGAGCAGGGCTTCCATTTGGGGAATGGTGAAGGCGGTCGCCGATTCCACCTTCATGCCTTTGGCCAAGGTGCAAAGCATTTCGCCCAAGGCCACCGAAGCCGGGCCTCCGTAAGAAAAGAACTTGGCATCGTAGATCAGATCCGATTGCGGATCGATCAACCAATAAACCTTGATGTCCTTGTACTTGGCGGTCGCGAGAGCAAGATCCTTGGTCGATGCGTCTTCGGTGAAGAAGGCGCCGCGATGCTTGGGCGACTGGGCCATGGACTCGATCTTCTGCGAGTACTTCCGGTCGCCGGGAGCGGTCGAATCCGCCTGGGAAACCGCGGGAGCAACGGCCGTCGTACCTGAAGGGGCTGATGGAGCCGTAGGAGTCGCCGGGGTCCCCCGGGGTATGGGCCCGGAGGGCCGATAAACACCCGGACTTGAACTTTGAGCCTGATTTTCACTCATTTTGGCCATTCCCGGGGAGGCGCGTCCCCATACCCCTGATTATGGTTCCAAGATAATAAATCGTCTACCAATTCAGTATACAATTGGGGGCCTGAAGTCCCCAAGGATCCAAAATCCTTCGAAGGCCGGATGTGCGTCTAATGCTATTTTCCGGGGCATGTCCGAAAAACCGCTGGAACCCGGCATCCGCTCGCTACTTCTCAATCCTCCCCTTGGCTCCGAGGTAAAAATCCAAGGTTGGGTACGCACCAAACGGGAGTCCAAGGCCGGACTGGCTTTCCTCGAGATCAACGACGGTTCCTATTTCCAAAACTTGCAAGCGGTGGTTCCCGCCGCCCTGCCCGATTACGCGACCCTGATGCACGGGATCAACGTCGGCACGGCGGTCTCCGTTATCGGCCAGCTGGTCGCTTCCCAGGGGGGCAAGCAGGCGGTAGAGCTCCAGGCGGCCGAGCTCAAGATCATCGGAGCCTGCGATCCCGCGGCCTTCCCCTTGGGCAAGCAGAAGATGACGTATGAATACCTACGGGACTTCACCCATCTGCGTTCGCGGACGAATACCTTTTCCGCCATCGCCCGGGTCCGCAACGTGCTGGCCATGGGCATCCATGACTTCTTCCAGGCGCGCGGCTTCCTGTGGCTGCATACCCCGATCATCACGGGAACCGATGCCGAAGGCGCCGGGCAGATGTTCCGGGTCACGACCCTGGACATGGAAAAGCCGCCGCGGGGCGAGGACGGCAAGGTCGACTTCGGCCGGGACTTTTTCGGGCAGGGGGCGAACCTCACCGTAAGCGGGCAACTCGAGGCCGAAGCCTACGCGTGCAGCATGGGCAAGGTGTACACCTTCGGGCCCACGTTCAGGGCCGAGAATTCCAACACCTCGCGCCATCTGGCCGAGTTCTGGATGGTGGAACCCGAAGTGGCCTTCAACGACCTGGACGCCAATGCCCGCCTGGCCGAGGACTTCCTCAAGCATTTACTCGCGGCGGTGCTGGAGAAATGCCCGCTGGAGATGGAGTTCTTCAAGCAGCGCATCGAGCCGGGGATCCTGGATTTGCTGAAAGGCGTTCTGGAAAAACCCTTCCAACGGCTGACGTATACGGAGGCCGTGGAACTGCTCAAGAAAAGCGGCGAGACGTTCAAGTATCCGGTGGAGTGGGGCATCGACCTGCAATCGGAACATGAACGTTACCTCACGGAAAAGGTATTCCGGTCGCCGGTGGTGCTGACCGATTACCCCAAAGGCATCAAGGCCTTTTACATGAAGATGAATCCGGACGGGAAGACCGTGCGGGCGATGGACGTGTTGGTGCCCGGCATCGGCGAGATCATCGGCGGTTCGCAACGCGAAGACGATCTGGAAAAGCTCAAGGCGCGGCTTACCGAGATGGGGATGCACGCCGGAGGGCTGGAATGGTATCTGGATCTCCGGCGCTTCGGGAGCGTCCCGCATGCGGGCTTCGGGCTCGGATTCGAACGCCTGGTCCAGTTCGTGACCGGGATGGGGAACATACGCGACGTGATCCCCTTTCCGCGGACGCCCGGGCATATCAGCATCTGACTCCCGAACTCCGGATCCCGGACATTCCCTCATTTATGGATGATTCCACGCCTGATTGCCGATTTTATACAGAGGGTCACGGGATTTCTACACAATGACCAGAAGTGGCATTCCTATTATTCCCTAGATGAATTTTCTAGGCATCGATCTCGGCACTTCCTCGGTTAAAGTCATCCTCGTCGATGGCAATCAGAATCTGATCGACCAGGCCTCCTCGCCACTGGATGTTTCCCGTCCCCAAGCGCTTTGGTCCGAACAAGATCCTGAGCATTGGTGGAACGCGACGAACCAGGCGGTGGCTGCGTTGCGGGCTTCCAAACCTAAAGAATTCGCCGAGGTGAAGGCCATCGGTCTTTCCGGCCAAATGCACGGCGCTACCTTGTTGGGCCGACAAGATAAAGTGCTACGGCCGGCCATCTTGTGGAACGACGGACGCAGCGGCGCGGAATGCGCCGAGCTCGAACGCCGGGTTCCCAATAGCCGTAAGATTACCGGCAACATCGCCATGCCCGGATTCACCGCGCCGAAGCTCCTGTGGGTCGCCAAGCATGAGCCCGAGGTCTTCTCCAAGGTCGAGAAAGTGCTCCTCCCCAAGGATTACTTGCGCATGCGGATGTGCGGTAATTACGCCTCGGATATGTCCGATTCGGCAGGCACCCTTTGGCTGGATGTGGGCAAACGCGCCTGGTCGGAAGACATGATCCTCGCGACCGGCCTAAAGCTGAGCGCGATGCCGGAGTTGTGCGAGGGGACCCAATCCACCGGACGCCTGACCGCATCGGTGGCCTCGGCCTGGGGCCTTTCCATGGACGTGATCGTCGCCGCGGGCGCGGGCGATAATGCCGCCGGCGCCGCGGGCGCGGGCACGGTCAAACCGGGCGATGCATTCATATCCTTGGGTACTTCCGGCGTCTACTTCGCGGCTGCCAGTTCCTACTCCCCCAATCCCGAAGGCGCCGTGCATACCTTCTGCCATTGCCTTCCCGGCAGCTGGCACTACATGTCGGTAATCCTGAGCGCGGCCTCCGCACTGACCTGGGTCACCAAGCTGACCGGCGCCGCCGATGAGGCATCGCTGCTCGCCGAAATCGAAGCCGCCGGGGACGACCTGGCCACTCCGATTTTCCTGCCTTATCTTTCGGGAGAGCGTACTCCCCATAACGATCCCCATGCGCAAGGCGTCTTCTTCGGCCTAACCCATGAAACCAACCGCGCGGCTTTGGGACGCGCCGTCCTCGAAGGCGTGGCTTTCGCGTTCGCCGACGGGCAACGCGCCCTGGACGACGCCAAGGCGGAATTGAAGGAAGTGACCGTGATCGGCGGAGGCGCGCGCAGCCGCCTGTGGGGCAAGATTTTGGCTACGGTCCTGAAGCGCCCCTTGGTCTATCGTAAGGGCGGGGAAGCCGGCCCGGCCTACGGGGCCGCGCGCTTGGCCCGGCTGGCCCTGACGAATGAAAAGCCGGCGGACGTGTGCACCGCGCCGGCCATCGATTACACCGTAGGGCCGGAGTCCAAGTGGACCGGGCGCTATGAGGAAAAATTGGCATTGTACCGCCGCTTGTACCAGGATTTGAAGCCTCGCTTCCCGCGGGGCTAAATAAGCCTGAGGCGGGGCCTCCCCTTGGCAGTATATTCATCAAGCGATTTCGTGAAAGGAATTCCGATGGCAGACACGTATTTCAAAGACATCCCGACCATCCGCTACGAGGGCCCCGAGACGGAAAACCCCCTGGCCTTCCGCTATTACGACAAGAACAAGATGGTGCTGGGCAAGCGCATGGAAGATATCCTCCGCTGCGCCGTTTGCTATTGGCACACTTTCGCCTGGAACGGCTCGGACGTGTTCGGCGCGGGCACCTACGATCGCCCTTGGCATAAGAACCCCACCACCGTCGAGGCCGCCAAGATCAAGCTGACGAACGCCTTCGATTTCTTCTCCAAGCTGGGCGCCCCCTTCTTCACCTTCCATGATCGCGACATCGCCCCGGAAGGCGCCTCGCTCAAGGAAAGCAACAACAACCTGGACATCATCGTGGGCGAGGCCGAGAAGGAAATGGCCCGCACCGGCATCAAGCTCCTCTGGGGTACGGCCAACCTGTTCAGCAACCCCCGCTTCATGAGCGGCGCGGCCACCAATCCCGATCCCGAAGTCTTCGCCTTCGCCTGCGGCCAGATCCGCAAGGCCATGGACGTCACCTTGCGCCTCAAGGGCGAGAACTACGTGCTGTGGGGCGGGCGCGAGGGTTATGAGACCCTGCTCAATACCGACCTGAAGCGCGAAGGCGAGCAGTTCGGCCGCTTCCTCAAGATGGTCGCCGATTACAAGCATAAGATCGGTTTCAAGGGCCTACTCCTCATCGAGCCCAAGCCCAAGGAACCCACCAAACACCAGTACGACTTCGACACGGCCACCGTGTACGCCTTCCTCCAGAAGCATGGCTTGGAGAAGGAGTTCAAGGTCAACATCGAGGCCAACCACGCCATCCTGTCGGGGCATACCTTCCAGCATGAAGTGGGCTACGCCTTGGCCAACGACGTGTTCGGCTCCCTGGACATCAACCGCGGCGACGAGCAGCTGGGCTGGGACACCGACCAGTTCCCTAACGACGTGCCCGCCACCGCGCTGATGCTTTATACCCTGTTGCAGGGCGGGGGCTTCACGACCGGCGGCATGAACTTCGACGCCAAGCTGCGTCGCCAGAGCATTGATGCCGAAGACCTGTTCCACGCCCATATCGGCGGCATGGACGTGCTGGCCCGCGGCCTGATCATCGCGGAGAAGATGATCAAGGATGGCGCGCTGCAGAAGAAGGTGGAAGACCGCTATGCCGGTTGGAACACCGAGCTCGGCCGCTCGATCCTTTCCGGCAAGAAGACCCTGGCGGACATCGCCGACCTCGCCCTGGCGCAGAACCTGGATCCCAAGCATCGCTCGGGCCGCCAGGAAGCGCTAGAGAACCTGGTCAACCGCTACCTCTAACCTCCGCCCGCTTCGCGCCGATCGCGAGATCGGTTGCTGTCCAGGGCCGGATTCCTTGAGCTGTGAAAAGCCGGGTCGCTCAAGCGGCCCGGCTTTTTAATTGGTTGTTTTCCGGACGATTAGACCTTGCGCGGTCGACTCGCGATCGTGCTCCGTCAGAAGCCGCTGTCGCCGATCGCCTTGCGGATATCCTCTTCGCGCGCCAGGAAGCGTTTGCTTTCGCCCGCGGCTTCCGCGACCAGTATGCGTTTGCCGGAAGGGGAGAGGGTGAACGCGATCCAATAGAAGTAGTCCTGGTTGCCCACGGGCGCGGCAAGCTGGAGCAGGGCCCCCTGCGATCCGTGCATGGGGCAGACCGTATCGGCCACCACGCGGTAGCCGGCGTGTCCCATGCGGGTCTTGAGGGCTTCGCGCCAGAAGCCGAGATCCGCCGGCGGATCGTTCTTCTCGGTGCGGACCGTGAAGAGGACCCCATCGGGACTGGATGCGCGCAAGGGCGAACTGGAAACCCGACTCCGCGGGAATTGTGCGAACCCATCGGGAGCGGAGGCCTGGAATGCGCATCCCGCCAAGGTCCAAACCGCGGCCAACGCCGCGAGGAGGACCGCGCCTACCTTAAGCCGCGCGGGAGAAGGTGCGCTCGCGGCTGGGCGCGCGCCGGCCCGCGAGCTTGGCCGCATCGGGCAGGGCCGATCAGAAGCTATTGGGATTCGCATAGGGGAAGCGTTCCATGAGGGAAGGAAGATCCAAACGGTTGAGCCAGCCGAAACGGGATTCCGCGGTCGTGAGAGGGGCGGCCCGCTCGAAGAACCGGAACGCGACCGTCACCCGCGCATAGGCCATGCGATCTTCGAGCTTTTGGATCTGACCGGCGGATTGTTCGATCTCCGTTTGCAGATTGACGATCTCGTTCTGGATGGTGAACAAGGTGGAGTCGCTGCTTTCCTTCAAGACCGCGTAATAATCCTCGAGCATACCGCGCCGGGCCCTGAGCCGCGATGTCAACTCGCCCCGCTCCGCCTCCAGGCTTTCCGTGGTCAGGTTGCGATCCATCAGCACGCCCATGCCGGCAAGGCCCGCGATGAAGGAATCGGCCCGGGCCGAAGGCACCCGGAACTCCAGATCGGATTTGGAACGGCGCATGAACCATCCACCCAATGAATCCGCCTTGGCGATGAGGATGCGCGCCGCCTGCTCGCTTTCTTCGACTTGAAGGACGCAAGAGAACGTGATGGCGATGCCCGGAGGCCGGCCGGCCGAGTCCGGCGGGGAGAGAGGCGCCGTCGGGTTCGGCTGCGCCTGCGGCAGGCCGATGGGCGTATCGGAGTATCCGCCTTTCGCGGGCAACTGCGGAACGCCCTGCGCCGCTACCGGCGCGGACGGCGGCAAGGCGGCGCAGAGGAAGAACAGGATCGCTTTCACCGGGGCTTCCTTTCCACGGCCGCCAGCATCCCCGGAAGGAGCTTGCCTTGTAGATCATCGTTCGGGAAATAGAACTCGGCGATATCCACTTCGCCGCCGCGGCTCCGCACGCCTATCCAATAGTAATAGGCAGTCGGGCCGAAGGACTGGAAGCGGCAGAAGAGGAAATCCCCGGCGCTGGCGGTATCCGAAACCTTGAATCCGGATTCGAGCCGGTTGCGGACGGCCTCGCGCCAGAAGCGGGTATCGCCCCGTAGATCGACGTCGATCCGCGAGCCCCAGAATTCCGCCCCTTGCGAACTGGTGGCGCGCCAGTCGGACGAGAAAAACCCGTCCTCGGTGACCACCATCCCCTCGGGCGCCGGGAAGACCAGGCGCGAGCGGCCGCTAAAGCGATCATCCTTGAAGGGATTGAGCCGATGGATCCACGCGAAATCGTAGAGGTCGCGGCTGAAGAGGCCGGCGGAGGCCGTGGGCGCGTGCGTCCGCACCCAGAGTTGGATGGAGGCGAAGCGGGACCGCTGGACCAGGTCGCGCTTCTTCGCTTCTAGGACTTCCCTTTCCTCGCGGAAGCGCTTCAACTCGCCCAAGAGCCGGAGCTTCTGCGATTCGGTACGCGCCTTCCTGATCAGATCCTCCAAACGTTCCAAGGTGGCCACGACGACCTTGAGGCGCAGATCGGCGTCTTGGAGCGCCTCGGTGATGTCCTCGGCTTGCTGTTTGTAATCGACCACTTCCGATAGCCGGAGCATGCGGGCGAAAAGGGAGTCGAAATCGCGCGAGGGCACGCGCAAGGACGCGTATCCGGGCGAACGTTGTTCCACGTACCCGCCGGCTGCCTTGGCCAAGGAGATGGCGGAATCGAGGATGCGCTCGGGTTCGGTGGAACGCAAGGTAGCCGTTCCAGAGTATTCCACGAGGCGTTTGGGCGCCATGCCGGGCTTGGCCGCTTGCTGCGGGGGCGGCGAATAGTAGGAGGCTTTGCCCGCTCCGCTCATCGAATTCCCGAGCATCTTTTTCATGGCGAAGCCCGCGGGGGCCGCATTCGTCGAGCGGGAGGACTGATATGCTTCCGGCGACTCCTGATCAGCCGCTAGCGAAGCGTTGGCGGGAGCGGCACCTTCGAGGCCGGCTTGCAGATCCTCGGTTTCCTCATACCCCTGCCCTTCGTGAGGCGCGCGTCCGCGCATCGGCGAGGTGCATCCCGCCAATAGCATGAGGAAAATGAGAACGGCCGGGAACATTTCCGAAAAGGTAACAACCCGCGCTTTCCGCGCGGGAGACTCTAAACTTTGGTTTTGCGGGGAAGGGAGATCCGCAGCTTGCGGTCCTCCGCGGCTCGGGCGCGCGCTTCCAGGTACCCGATGATGGCGGGCATTACCAATAGGGGCGCCAGTAGGCTCATGCTCAGGCCCAATAAGGCGGTGATGCCGAGCGTCGCGAGGCCGCGGTGATCGGAAAAGGCGAGCCCGGCGAACCCCGCCATGCCCACCACCGTGGCCACGGCCGTGGTCTCGCCAGTCCTTCGTAACACGAAACGAAGCGATCCCCGTCCTTCTTCGATATAACGATGGTAGAGATGCACGGCATTGTTGATGCCATAGGCGACCAGGGCCGGGAAGGCGATCAGGTTGAACCAATTGAGCTTGATCCCGAAGAGCTTCATGAAGCCCAGGGTCCAGACCAGGCTGAAGAGGAGCGGAAGCACCAGCACCAAGGTGCCGCGCGCGGAGCGGACGTCCAAAAGGACCAGCAGCGCGATGACGCCGAAAGCCAGGAGGAAGGCACGCCGGGAATCGGGGATCATCATGGACAACAGATCGGCTTGCACCACCGGGAGTCCGGAAGCGTGGTACTCGCGCCCGTTGGCGGTGTGGATAGCGCGCACGTCGTCGGCGAAGGCGATGACGTTCCAGCCCTCCCGTAGGTTTACGGAAGGGAAGATGAAGGTGAATTGGCCGGATGCGGTGTCATGCCCCAGGAATTTCCTCCGATAGCTGGGGGGCAGATCCGCCGGAGTCAAAGGGACCGTGTCCCAAGCGCCCGCGAGTTTCTCCAGATTGCCCCGCAGGGGTTCGGGAGCGTTCGCGATGAGGCCGGGCGTCACCGACTTGCGGATCTTGGCGATGAGGGCCAGCTTTTCTTCCTGGTTGGCGGGAAGCAAATCGGTCATGGTGGTGACGGATTGGATGGTCGGCGTCAGGGTATCGGCGCGCATGTAGTCGCGCACGGCATCGGCCACTTGTTGGGCTTCGTCGAAATCCTTGGTGATGACCACGGCGGGGGGGACCAGCGCCTCGCCGGCGGCTTGCACCAGGCTATCGGCTTGCATGTTGCGGTCGTGGAAGGCGAGCTTGTCGAAGTCGAATTGGAAGCGGAGCTGGATGCCGCGGCAGGCGGCGACCGCGGTGAGCAGGGCCAGGGCAGCCAAATGCCAGCGCCATTTGCGGTAAGGCCTGGCGGTGAACAGGTTGAAGTTGTAGATGCGCCCGCCCCAGGCCTTGAGGATCCCGTAGGGCTCGGCCACGATCAGAAGGCAGGGGAAAACGATAAGCACCGCCGCTAAGGTGCACAGCATACCGATGCCCGCCGTGATCCCGAACTCCGCGAATCCCTTGAAATGGGTCACGGTCAAGGTGAAGAACGCGGCCGCGGTCACCAGCACGGCGGTGGTGATGGCGGGTCCCGTCTCCAGGATGATGGTCTCGAAGGCGACGGCCGCGCTGAAGGATTTGCGCCGCTCTTCGCGGTAGCGCGCGAGCAATTGGATGGCCGATTCCATCCCCAGACCGGCCAGGAGCAGGCTCAAGGGAGCACTGACCAAGCTGAGGTATCCGATGGCCTTGGCGGTGAGCGCCAAGGTCCATACCGTCGCCATCGCGAGGGGGATGAGGGCCAGCAAGGCCCCGAAGGGGAGCCGGAAAAAATACAGCAGCAAAAGGAGGGCGGCCAAGGCCAGCGAGGCCTTGGCGGAATCGATGATGCCGGAATAGATGCGGCCTTCGTTACGGATGTTACGCATCATATCGCCCGTGAAAAGCATTTCCGGGCCGGCGGGATTCTCTTCCTTGAACTGACCCGTCACCGTGCGCACGTCCTTGAAGAAGGCGCGGCAACGCGCGATGTCGGAAACGTCGAAGCCGGGATAGATGCGCAGCACGCGGGTCTTGCCGTCCGGCGTGCCGAGGAAATCCTGCAAGCGCACGAAATACTTCTTTTCCAGATCTTCCAAGCTGGTCGCTTCCAGGCTTTTCACCTTCTCGTCCTCATCGAGCAGATCGAGGATGAGCGGATTGCGCTTCTTCCGGCTCAGGTAGAAACCCGTCTCCAGGCGCTTGTCTACCTCGCGCAGATCGCTCAGGGTGATGTAAAGGAGCTTATGGGCCTTGTAGAAGTCGGCTTCCGTCTTGTATTCCAGGATGTTTACATCAGGGTGGTTCCGCAACCGCTCGGCGAGGAATTCCACCGCCTGGCGATTGGCGGAGGAATCCTCCGAATGCACCACGATGGCCAAATGGCCCAGGCCCCCGAATTTCTCCCCGATCTGTTTCCAGGTCCGCACGCTCTCGAATTCCTGCGGAAGCAAGTCCGCGAAGGACATCCGCGTTTCCAGGCGCTTAAGCGGTATTAAAGCGGCGAGGGTCAGGAGAAAAGCGAGGGCGAGGACCGTGCGCGGCCTGGAGTGGAGATGCTGGAAGATTTTGCAGAGGTAGGTGAACATCGCCTGGTGGGTGTTCTTTCGATTCCTGCGTGGGCAATCGCAAATCTAACATTATTCGCCTGACCTAGGCCATTTTAATAGCTTAGCGGCATGGACGAGGATCAATCGGCATCCGTCCCGCCGCTTCCCCGCAAAAGCATCCATCTATTCGATCTGGATGATACCTTGATCCGGACCTCCGCGCGCGTACTCGTCCGCGACGGGGATGGCAAACTGCTGCGCGCCCTATCCACTGGCGAATTCACGACCTATCAGGCTTCCCCGGGGGAAGTCCTCGACTTCGGCGAATTCTCGGATTTGGGGATCCTCTCGCGGGGGATCGTGGTGCGTTACACGCGTACCATCATCGATACCATCCTCGCCCACGGCACGCGCAGCGAGTTCGGCATCCTCACCGCGCGCGCGGACAAGAAGATGCACGCGCCTTTCCTCATCCGCCTTTTCCGATCCCTGTTCGGCGTGCGCCTCGCCAACGAACTCATCTTCGCCGTTTCCGACCAACGCTTCTCGGGCTACAAGGATCGGCGCCCGGGGCCCGAAGGTATTCCTTTCTCGCGCCTATCGGTCTCGCAACGCAAGGCCCTGGTCATCGCCGAAGATCTGGTGGGCCGGGGTTTCAACGACATATCCTTCTATGACGATAGCCGGGCCAACCTGGAGAGTTTCAAGGTCATGCGCCAGGCTTATCCCCACGTGACCTATCGTCCCCATTTCATCGATCCCACCTGGGCCGGCCGCTTGGAGGAGTTCCTGGCTTCTTCCGCGGAGAGGAAAACCCTCATCAAAGGGGCCGGGTCGGTGAGGATCCTGCTAGAACATCATGCGCGGGGTACCATCGGGCCGGAAACGGCCTTGCGTGACCTGATGGATGGGCGGCCGATCCGCCTGGATACGGGGCCGGTATGGATCTGCTTCGAGGACGGGAAATTCTGCCTGCGTAAATCGCTACCGGATCCAATCCCGTAAGCGATAGCGCAAGCCCGTCGCGAATCCCGCTTTCAAACTCCACACCGTCCTGGCCACCACCGAGAAGGAATGCCCCTGAGCGCCCGCTTTGCGGCTATGGAATTCCACCCAGCCTCGCATGCGCCGCAGGAAGCGAGGCATGCCGGCGAAGCGGCCATGGCGGCCGTAGAAGAGCGCTTGGTTGAAGACTTGATCGAGGAAGAAAGCGCGCCGGAAATCCGGGGCGCGGCAGCCTCCTTCCACGGCCTTGAGATGGTAGATGCGGATGGCGGGATCGGAGAAGATGCGGATCCCGCGCTTCCGGATGCGCAGGGAAAAGTCGATTTCCTCTCCCTGCGAGGCTCCCCGGAAGGCGGGGCAGAACCAGGGTCGGTCCGGCAGGCAGGCCTTCGGGATGAGGAACAGGCCGCCGGGGAAGAAGGGTATCTCGCCGGTTACGGGGCGGGAGAAATTGGTGCGGATTTCCCCCGAAGCCAAATCCACCCAGCCTGGCGTGGGCACGTCCCCGGGCTTGTCTTCCTGATCGATCAGCCCCGTCAGGATGCATCCAGGATGGGTTTCCGCGGCCTGGCGGAACCGATCCAGCAAGGAGGGATCGGGTAGGATATCGTCATCGAGGAAAACCGCCAGGGGGGAGGCCGCGCGCTCCAGCCCCAGGTTACGGGCCCGGGTCAGGGAAGGGCGGTCCAGGCGGAGGAGCTTAAGCCAGGGCCCGGCCAGGCCGTCCGGCGCGCGCAAAGGCGGAACGTTCTGATCGATTACCAATACCTCGTCGCCATCCCGTATCTGGGGTCGTAAGGCCAAAAGGGTGTCCCACAAGACCTTTTCCCGCATGAAACTGGGAATGATGACGGATAACGCGACAGACGTCACGGAAGGTTCCAGCCCTTGTTCTGGAAGCCGCCGCGATCGATGCGCAGCATCTTGAAGGAACCTTCGATGGAGAGGCTGGAATCCGAAAAAGCCGAATCGGCTTTCTGGATCGCGCAGTCCCCTTGGATGAAGCCTTCCGCGAAGAGCGGATCGGCCGCGGTTTGCCGGATGGCCAGGTTCTGATCCGGCCGCGAGCGGCAGGTGAACCGCCCCAGCGAGCGCGTGCTATCGTTCAAGGCGAGATAGAAGCCGGCCTGGCCGCTTTGGAACGTCTCTTGGGCCTTAGGGAGCGCGAATCCCATCCAGGGGGATGTTTCGGAAGGGCCGGCGTAGATCTCGAACCGATCCCTTTGGTTGCTCTCGGAAAAGAAATAGAAAAGGCTATCCCCGCCGATCTTCAGTTCGAAATAGCTGGCCTTGTCGAAACGGGCCAGGGGATTGGCGGTGAAATCGCCTTGGACCAAGGTGGCCGCATAGACCGATGGCGCGGGAAAGTACGCGCCGGTGTCCATCAGGAGATGCACCCGCCCGCCCGCGGTATCGACGCGCATCCTTTGCGCAGGATGTCCGGCCTCGGCGAGGGCAAGGAAACCCGAATCCAGGGTCCAGCTAGACCAATGGGGAACGCCATCGATATTGGTCTCCACCTTGGCGGAATGATCCACGCCTAGGATCCAGTCGTAATAACGGCCGTAATGGTATTCGAGGGAACCGGCCCCGGCCTTCAGGGTGTCTCCCCGCAGATGCCCTAGCAACCGCCGCATATCGATGTCGCGGGCATCGTGGCGGCTCGCGCGCACGTAATCATAGAAGCCGGAGTCGGGAATGGAATCGTCGAAGGGCCAAAGCCGCAGGGAATCCGGGGAGGGGAAGTCGGCCAGGAACTCCCGGCTGCCGCCGCCCGCTTTCCAGGTCCAATGCCTCCCGTCGCGGGCCAGCGGGCCGGAGTCGGTCCGTACCACGCCATTGTTCCGTTGATCGGAGAACATAGAATCACTACGGAAACTCAGGTAGGCGAAGTCCCGCACCAGGGCCTCTTTCTGGTAGATGCCGGGAGCGGCGCGATGCCCGCGCAAGGCCCACAGGCTATCGGCGAGCAGCGAGTCCTGGTCTTGCGGCCCCGGGGGTTTAACCTTGTGGAAGAAGGTATAGCGCTGCTCCGAGACGCGGAAGATCTCCAGGTAGTTTCCCAGGAAGCGTAAGTGCACGACGAAGGTATCCGGAGGGGCGGACATGGGGAAGAGGATCAAGGTATCGATGTGCAGGTAGAAGACGCCTTCGGATCCCGGCTCGGGAAAGGCGGATTTGCCCGTATCCGATTGGGTGAATGAGGTATCCGAAAGGATCTCGAGCCGCACTTGGCCCTTACCCAACCGGGTGGCGCGGGTATCGTCCGCGGTATAGGTGGAGTCCCCGATCCAGCGGCCGATCATGAGGTCCATGCTCGTCGGGATGACCTTTGCTAGCTTGTCCTTGGCTTCCTGGGCGGGATCCTCCAGGCTTAAGGAGCATTGGCATAAGGACCACACCCCGAAGAGCCGGATCAGGATCCGGAGCGCGCCGGAAACGGCGGCCAACGGCCCGCGGGGAAGGGACTTGGGACGAAAGCGCATGCCTTCCGATTTTACCATAGCCGGGACCTGTTTTCCGATGCAAGAACGGGCCATGCTGCTGTCGGGAACCCGCGTTCGCTACGCTACCGTGCCCTACACGCCCGGGATCCTGGACCAGGTAACGGTACTGTTGGGGCTGCGGGAACGGACTTGGCCGTATTGGCTGGAGGATTGGCCGGCCACCTGGGCTTTGGCGTCCCTCCTGGCGGGGGAAAATCCGGACGCATGGCCCGGGCCGGTATTGGACCTGGGATGCGGAAGCGGAATCATGGGGGCCTGGTTGCGGGCGCGCTTCGGCATCGAAGCTTTCAGCTGCGATTTCAATTCGGATGCCTGCCGCCTGGCCGCCCGTAACGTGGCCGCCAATGCCCCCGCGATCGGGGACGAGATCCGGGCCGCGGACCGCGAAGTCCCCGCGCGCGGACGCGTCTTCTGCGCAGATATGCGGGCCTTTCCCATGCGCACGCGATTCGGCTTGGTGCTGGCCGGCGAAATGCTGTATGCCAAGGAAAACCAAGCTCCCATCCTGGCCTTCCTTTCGGAGCATCTCGAGGAGGGCGGACGTTGCCTGTTGGCCGATAAGGGCCGATCCGCCGCGGAAGGCTTCGATGCCGCCGCCCGCGCGGCCGGATTCACCGTGGCCCTGCGGGAAGCGGAGGCCGAAGGCAGAAGCGCGCGGGTCTTCGAGTTGCGCCTTGGCTCCGCTTAAGATTCCTAACCGCATTAGGGGCGCTAAGCTAATTTCTACTATTGGGATCCCCGATGAATCTGCGCGCCGCTTCCGGCATTCTCATCCCGGCTTACGATGCGGCCGCCTCCTTAAGCGCCACTCTCGTTTCCGTGCTGGGCAAAACCGATCCGGGACGCATCGCAGTGATCGACGATGGCTCCAAGGACGGGACCGCGGAAGTCGCGGAAAAGTCCGGAGTCGTTTGCCTGCGGCATGCGGCCAATCGAGGCAAGGGTTCGGCGCTCATGACCGGATTATCCTGGGCGCGGGAACGCGGTTGGGAATGGGCCGTGACCCTGGATGCCGACGGGCAGCATGCGGCCTCGGATCTGGATGCCTTCTGGAACGCTCCCGTCGCGCCGGACACCGGCATCGTGGTGGGCCGCCGCGGCATCCGCGGCACGCGCATGCCCTGGCACCGGCGTTTCAGCAATACCGTCACCACGCGCATGATCTCGCGCTTGGCCCGCCGCCCCGTCTACGATGCCCAATGCGGGTTCCGCATGTATCGCCTGGCGGCCGTGGAGGCCATGGGCCTGCCGCGGGAAGGACGTTTCGAATGGGAGTCGCAGGCCTTGGTCCTGTGCGGCCGGCGGGGATTCTCCATCATGCCGGTGGATATCGCGACCGTATACACGGATAATGGTTCGCATATGCGATTGTTCCGCGATACCCTTCGCTTCCTGAAGATGTATTTCCGCCTGGCCGCCCTTCCGGAAGCCGCATGGACGCGGTAACCACCGCCCGCCGCCTGCTGATCGAATCGGTATGGCAGAAGCAGGGCATCCACAACGACGAACTCAAGGCCATCATGATGTCGGTGCCCCGGCATCTCTTCGTGGACTCGGCCCTGGCGGCCAAGGCCTACCAGGATATTTCCCTTCCCATCGCCGCAGAACAAACCATCTCGCAGCCTTCCATGGTCGCCATCATGACCAACGCCTTGGCCCCGCGCAAGGGAGAGAAAATACTCGAGATCGGGACCGGCTCGGGCTACCAAACCGCCATCCTCGCCCACTATACGCCGCGCCTATACACGGTGGAACGCCATGCGGTCCTGTCCAAGCGGGCCCAGGCCCTCTTGGAGCAGCTAGGCTTCCGCAACGTCATCTATAAGACCGGCGACGGGAGCCTGGGCTGGGAAAGCTGGGCGCCGTTCGACCGCATCATCGTGACCGCCGGGGCCCCCGTGGTTCCGGGAAAGCTCAGGCAGCAATTGGCGAAAGGCGGCCGGCTCATCATCCCTACGGGCGGGCGCGAAGCGCAAAGCCTGCTTTGCGTGGATCGCATCGGCGACGATTTCCGCGAGACGGACTTGGGCGACTGCCGCTTCGTGCCTTTGCTCGGCAAAGAGGGCTGGGACAAGTAGGGGCTATCCCGAATCCGGCGCCGGCAGCGCGGAAGCACGACCGGCGGCTTTCCGGTTCATCGAAACATCTCTCCGACGCCTTTGCCCAACAACTTGTTGGCCGCCACCACGGCCGCCGCCAGAATCAACATCCCCACCACCGCCAGCGCGGCCGCCAGGTTCAAGCCATCCCCTGCCCGCGTAGCCAGGAAATACATGGCCTTGGTTATCGGGTAATAGAACTCCTTCATCGCCAGCACCAGGGAATCGCTTACTTCCAGCATGGAAAAGGCGAATACCAGCATCCCCGCGCCCAATAGATGCGGAGTCAGCAGGGGCAGATGGATATCGCGGACCCGGCCCCAGAAGCCCTGGCCCAGGCTCTGCGCGGCCTCATCGATGCGATCGGGAAGGCTCCGGTAGCCCGTCAGGGCGCTGCGGAAAGCGAAGGGCAGTCGTCGCATGGCGTAGGCCATGACCAATAAAAATAGCGGATTGCCGGCCGGATCCAAGCGCGTGCCCGCGAACAGGGAAACGTAACCGAACGCGAGGATGATGCCCGGCAAGGCCAAGGGGGCCATGGCGACGGTTTCCCACGCGCGGGCCCAGGCGCGCCGCTCCGTAAGGACCATGCGGGCCAGCCACCAGCCTAAGACCAGATCCGCCAGCACCGCCAGGCTGGAAAGGAAAAGGCTGGTTTGGATGCTGCCGCGGGTGATGCGATGATTGAACAGGCTCCCGAAGTATTCCAGGGTATAGCCTTTGGGCGCGATGGAGAGGAACCAATCGCGAGCGAAGGCTTGCAGGACCACGGCGATGGAAGGGATGGCGGACAAGAGCAAGACCATGCCGAGGGCCAGCGAGGTCGCCCAAGCGATCGCTTTCGGCGGGGTCCTATCGGGAGCGGGCCGGAAACCCTTTCCGCCACGGGCTTGTCCCCGCGAGAGCATCTGGCTGATCCAATATCCGGCCAGTCCCACCGCCCCCATCAGGGTGGCCAAAGCGAAGCCCATGGGATTGCGATCCAGATCGGTGACCAGGGAAAAAGCCTGGTAGGGGATGACCTGGCGGTATTCCATCAGCAAGGGCGTGCCGAGATCGGTGAAGGCCCAAACGAAAACCAGAGCCATGCCTCCTAACAGACCAGGCCGGATCTCGGGGAAAAGCACCTTGCGGTAGTAGCGCCAGCCCTTGCCGCCGAAGCAAAGCGCAGCCTCCTCGCTGTCGCCGTTCAAGGCCGCGAAGTGGGGAGACAAGGAGAAATAAAGGACGGGGAAGAGGTGCAACCCTTCCAATAGGATGACTCCCAAAAGGCCGCCGCCTAGCCAATCGACGGGCCCGTCCAGCCAGCCGGCCCTTTGCAAGATCAGGTTCAGCGATCCATACCGGCCCAGCACTTGCCGGATGGCGATGGCCCCCGCGAAAGGCGGCAAGAGCAACGGGATCATCACCCCGGCCTTGAGCCAGGACCGCGCCGGGATGCGCCACCGGCCCAATATGGCCGCGAAGGGCAGGGCCAAGGCGGTGGACAGGGCGGTCGCGCCCCAAGCGATCATCAAGCTGTTCCACAGGCAACCCCGCAGGACCGGATTGCGGAACAGCGCCGCGAACAAGGCGAACCCGAATCGCCCCGAGGGGAAGAAGGATTCGGCAAGGATATGGGCCGAGGGGATGATCAGGAATACGCCCAATAGGGCGCCTAAGGCGAGTCGCTGGATCCAGCGGTTCAGTACCATAGCCGGTGCTCGGTGGGGAACTCCAGGTTCAGTTCCGTTCCCGGCGGCCAAGCGGCGGCATCCGCCAGGGGGGCGCGCGCCAGCACCCGGCCCGAAGCGGTGGCGATCCCAAGCAAGGCATGGGTCCCGAGGAACTCGGAGAAGGCCAGGGTTCCTTCCAGATGAGTAACATGTCCGTTACCCTCCCGCGCGCTGCCCATACCCCGCGCGCCCCCGCTCTGGACGCCATCCTTCCCCAAGGTCCTTACGTTCTCCGGCCGCACGCAGAGGGTCCGTCCGGCCCCTTCGTTTCTGAGGGGAGCCGGCACCGAATCCGCCGCGAACACGTTCATGTCCCCCAGGAACAGGGCGGCTTGCAGGCTGCCGGGCTTGGCGTAGACCTCCCGGGGCGCGCCTAATTCGATGATGCGGCCTTCCATCATCACCGCCAGGCGGTCGGAGAGGGCCAAGGCTTCTTCCTGATCATGGGTCACGTACAGCACGGTCGAGCCTTCGCGCCGATGGAAGTCGAGCAGTTCCCGGCGCAAGGTCTTGCGCAAGGCCGCGTCCAGATTCGATAACGGCTCGTCCATCAACAAGGCCTTGGGCCGCACCGCCATGGCACGGGCCAGGGCCACCCTTTGCTGTTGCCCTCCGGAAAGCTGATGCGGATACCGTTCTCCCATCCCTTCCAATTGGTACGCGGCGAGCAAGCCGGAAAGCGCCGAAGCGATTTCCGGTCGGGGACGCTTTTGCACTTCCAGGCCGTAAACGATATTCTCCGCCACGGTGAGGTGCGGCCAAAGCGCGTAGTTCTGGAACACCAGGGCGCAACCCCGCAGATGCGGTGGCGCCTCGGTCACGTCCCGCCCGCCGATGGCCACCTTGCCCGCATCCGGTTTTTCCAAACCGGCGATTACCCGCAACAGCGTGGATTTGCCGCAGCCCGAGGGGCCCAGCAGGCAGAAGAATTCGCCCTCGGAGATGGAGAGATCGGTTCCTTGCAAGGCGGCCACTGCGCCCTTTCCGTTACGGGGATCGCGCCCGGAATCCGGGTGGGCAACGCTCCCGCGGGCCCCGGGGAAGGTCTTGCGGATGCCTTTGGCTTCGATCATGGCCTTTCCTTTCGGCTCACGCCGGGGGTCCTCGCCAGGCGGGTCGCCCAATCCGCCAGGGTGGCGTTACGGAAGGCATCATCCTTCCAACGGGCGGCTGTGGCAGCCAGCTTTTCCCAGGGCCCGGGCGGCGTGAATAGGGGATGGCTGGCCACGGCGGCTTCCCAGGCCGCGCGATCGACGGCCGAGGGATGCGCCCGCGCCAAGCCGGCGTAGGCTTCCCGGGCGGCGGCATGGTTGTCGACCATCCACAATCCCACGGCATCGTTGACCAAGGCCCAACGCGATTCGGTAAGCGAATCGGAGTAGGCCCAATCGCGGGCCGCGGCCTCGGCAAAGGGGTTCCCGCGCACGAAGGTGAGAGAGGTATCCAGCCCGGCGGCCACCTCCGGGCGCACGCTCATGCGGTTCAGGGATTGCGCGCGCGGCCCGCCGGGCGCTCCCGCCTTCAAGATCCACAGACGTTGGCAAGGAACGGACAGGACGAAGGCGGCGAAGCGCCGGGCCAGCTCGGGATGAGGCGCCCCCTTGAAAATGGCGATGGGATCCGGCGTGGTTACCGTCCCTCCCGCGGGCAGGGTGAAGTCCACCCGCTCCCGGCCCAACTTCTCGATCAAGGACCAGGCATATTGGTCGATGGCGATCGTGTAAGCGGCTTCGCCGGCGGAGATGAGGGGCAGGACCGCCGAAGCGCCCTTGGTGAAATGCGAGGCGTTGGCGCAGATTCCCGCCAGGATGCGCCAACCCTTTTCCCACCCGTAACGCTGGAGGATGATCTCGTAAATGACATGCGCCGAACCGCTGCCGCGGGGATCGACCATGGCCACCCAGCCATCGGCCTTCGGTTCCGCCAAATCCTCCCACGAGGTAGGCCGGGGCAATC
Source organism: Fibrobacterota bacterium (assembly GCA_019509785.1). Classification (NCBI taxonomy): domain Bacteria; kingdom Pseudomonadati; phylum Fibrobacterota; species Fibrobacterota bacterium. Next base: position 28,706 of record JAEKLQ010000071.1, read on the forward strand.
CCTTTTCCTGCAGTAAAGCCTGGTTGAAAAGGATCCCGAAACCGGAAAGCGCGGCTCCGTACCAACCTTCCGCCGCGGAGTAGATGCGCGCTCCCCCGAGGAATTCGGGGATACCCGCCAAGGCTTCCGGGCCGATGGAATTGGGCTCCAGCAGACCGGCCTTGGCCAAGGTCCGGAAAGGGGGCGTCCCGCCGCCGAAGAACAAATCGATCCCGATGCCTTCGGGAGTCTTCGCATAGCGGGCCTGCACGTAACGCAAGTCCTCGGAGGTGCCGCCTTGATCGACCCAGGACAATTCCGGGGTTTCGCCGTAGCGCGCCTGATGCCATGCCTGGAAAGCCGCGCCGATCTCCTGGCGGATATTGTCCCCATGCGGGGTTAGCAGGGTAAGGGCGGGAGCTCTGCCGCGGGCATCGGCCAGGAAGTGCGTCCCCCCTAGGGCGGCCAGGATGGCTAGGCAGGCCGCGAAGACGAGGAGGGGGGCGTTCCGTTTCAGTTGCTGCCTCGCGTCTCGGCAAATTAATTGATATATAGGGCCATTCGGGGCCGAATTAATATCTTTTCGCGGTGTCGATTGACATGGGCCGGTTTTGGCGTATCTTGGGATTGGGGTTTCCCCAGGAAAGGTCGATAGTGCGTTTTAGGCTTCCCGTTCTCCTGGCTTTGGCGATTTCCGGTACCGTTCCCATTCTCGCCCAATACGAGG